>NZ_JAUBTV010000003.1:0-35125 GCF_036705145.1 Microcoleus sp. B5-D4
AGTGGATTAATATCTCGAAGTAAAAACATATAAAACCTCTTTAAATATACTTAATATTCTTATTATATCATATTAGTTATTTATGTAATTAATTTTGTTTAACTACTTAACTGTGCTCAGAAGAGTCATGGCGATGACCACCGAGAGTTTTGAAATTGCTGGCACACTCGCCTCCCGAAAAAGAACAACACTATAAAATTCGCTTTCAGCCATCAGGAAACTCCTTAACTACGCTTCTATCGTAAGTGATTTACCGGATATGATCTCATAAGTAATCAGTTAAATGCGATCGCAGCCGAGTGCCAAGCGAACAAAAATTACCGCCTCTGGTTAATTATGTATACTTTTTTTGCACTGAAAACCCCAAGATAAAACACTCGTATTTAATCGCCCAGAATTAACTCAGTAGATTGAACAATATTCATTCCCGCCGCCGCAAATTTGTGATAAGCTGCATCTGCTTGTTCCGTAAAATCAACAACACCCGGAACCACCACAGGTGAAGTGCAATCTTCCAGCAAATAAACCTTCTTTGCCAAATTCGGATCTCGCGCCAAAATTTCCGTCAGCAAATCATCAATTGTCCAAGCAACGCAGTGACTTTTGGCTTGTCCGGCAATAATTACTGCATCAAAATCAAGTAATTTATCAATAAACTTAGCATTCTTTTCCGCAATCGGATTGCCGTCGAATCCATCTAAAACTTCCGGTCGCAAAACCGAATAATTTTCTGTCAGTGGATTCCCGCCTTTGATCTCAAAAAGTGCTTGGCTGTTGCGGGCTATAGTATGAAAAAATACAGCTTCTTCCACCGCAGAAACCAGCGCGTGTCCGATGCCACCTAACATTGAGTGATAGGGCCAAATTGTCAGGGGATATTTCCCATCGGCGCTGAGTTTTTTGACGTAGTGGAAAGCCTGTTTTTCCAATGCTGAAAAATTAGCCCCGCTGATGCTATCGGCGATGGCGGGATTGACTTTCCAAATGCCTTTTTGGACATCTTCGAGTGTAATAGAAGTTGCGGCTGGTAGGGGGTGTTCGCCAGCTTCGTTTATCCAAAAGATTGGATGAAAAATTTGCATGGCGGTGTGGGTATCCATTGTCGGCGCAATGGTTGTAATTGCGTTTAAATTGCGATAAATAAATTCGCACAGCCGCAGGTTATCATCAACGGCACCACTACCGGAACGCCCGCCCACAAATAATTCAAATTCGGGCAAACAAAAGGTATTTTGGGCATCGATTATCAGCAAACAAATGCGGTTTGTGTCGCTGGATGCTGGCTGAATGCTGTGCTGTGTAGCCCAATCTTTCGCTTGGGCGGCGCGTTCTTGGTAGGGGACTCGCCAGACTTCGCCTACTTTTTTGGGGTCGAAATGTTCGGGGATTGGCAGTGTAGCTTTTGGTGTCATGACGATCGCTTTTAGGGTAGTTTACAGTAATAATTTAAGTTTGCAGTATAATGCTGATAAATATTTGCGGGTGAATCATGGCAAAAGAACGAATCCAAGATTATGCTAGGGTAAAATTTAAACGCATAGTGTTGTTTTTTTCGATCGCACTTTTGCTCGCTCTCTTAATTGTAGCAACTAGATCCGCCTACGTTCAAGATGTTTTGAGAACTCTGTTAATGCGGATCGAGGATTTAGGGTGGTGGGGGCCAGTGGCTTTTGTAGCTACTTATAACTTGGCTACTGTGCTGTTTGTACCGGGTTCGCTACTGACGCTGGGAGGGGGGGCGATTTTTGGTTTGTGGTGGGGTTCAGTTTACGTATTTGCGGCTTCGACTTTAGGTGCTGTATTTGCTTTTGCGATCGGGCGCTATTTGTGTCGCGATCGCGTGGTAAAATATATGGAATCTCACCCCAAGTTTAAAGCTCTCGATCGCGCAGTTTCCCAACAAGGATTAAAAATAGTTTTTTTGACTCGTCTTTGTCCTTTATTTCCTTTCAATTTATTGAATTACGCTCTGGGAATTACTCAAGTTTCTTTGAAAGATTACGTGCTAGGTTCCTTGGGCATGATACCGGGTACAATTATGTATGTTTACTCGGGTTCTTTGGTGGGAGAGGTGGCTGCGATAGGCACGGCAACTGTGTATGAAAGTCCTCAAGATTCCGCAGTAAAATGGTTGATTAATATTATCAGCTTTCTTGCTACTGTCGCTGTTACTGTCTTTATCACTCGCATAGCCAGCAAAGCTTTGGAAGAAAGTATTTAATTAGGAGAATTTGCCAATGTCGCAGTCAAAAGTCGATCGCGTAACTGTCCCCCCGATGGACGAACACAACCAGAAATTAGTCTCCTATTTGCATCCGCCAGATTGGGAAAATCCGCAGCCTGCTAGCAGTTATAATTTAGTAGTAATTGGCGCGGGTCCCGCTGGATTAATTGTTGCTGCAGGCGCCGCAGGTTTGGGCGCGAAAGTTGCTTTGATTGAAAAACATTTGATGGGCGGCGACTGTTTGAATGTCGGTTGTGTGCCGTCAAAAGCTTTAATTCGATCGTCCCGCACTGTAGGCGATATCTGGGAAGCAAATAAATTTGGTGTTAATGTTTCGGACAGTGTAGAAGTGGATTTTGCCGCTGTGATGGAACGGCTGCGCCGGATTAGGGCGGGAATCAGCGATGTTGATTCTGTTCAACGATATCAGGAGAAATTAGGAGTCGATGTTTTTCTGGGTTCGGGTCGTTTTACTAGCAATAATACCATAGAAGTTGCAGGTCAAACTCTCCGATTTAAAAAAGCAGTAATTGCCACAGGTGCAAGGGCGCGACAACCACAAATTCCCGGCTTACAAGAAGCTGGATATCTGACAAATGAAACTGTGTTTAACCTGACAGAAAGACCTCAGCGTTTGGCAGTAATTGGCGCAGGGCCGATCGGCTGCGAATTGGCTCAAGCCTTTCGGCGGCTGGGTTCCGAAGTCGTATTGCTGCACAAAAATGCTCAGATTTTAGATAAGGAAGATGCGGAGGCTGCTACCATTGTGCAGCAGGCTTTTGTACGCGAAGAAACTCAACTAATACTAGAATCCACAATAGAGCGCGTTGAGAAAACAAATGCAGGCAAAGTAATTTATTATAAATCTCAAGGTAAGGAAGCATCGGTAACAGTAGATGAAATTATTGTGAGTACAGGGCGATCGCCCAATGTGGAAGGATTGAATCTGGAGGCGATCGGCGTTGAATACGATACACAAAAAGGCGTATTTGTCAACGACAATTTGCAAACTACTAATCCCCGCATTTATGCCGCCGGCGATATTTGCATGAAACATAAATTTACTCACGCTGCTGATTTTGCCGCGAGGATAGTGATTCAAAACACTCTATTTTTCGGGCGCAAAAAGCTCAGCGCTTTGACGATACCTTGGTGTACTTACACAAACCCGGAAATTGCGCGCGTCGGATTGGGCGAATACGAAGCTAAGGAAAAAGGCATTGATATCGATACGTTTTTAATTCCTTTCGATAAAGTCGATCGGGCAATTATTGACGGCGAAGAGGAAGGATTTGTGAAAATTCACGTCAAAAAAGGCAGCGATAAAATATTAGGTGCAACTATTGTAGCCCGACACGCTGGGGATATGATCGGCGAGATTACTTTGGCAATGGTTAACAATATTGGTTTGGGAAAGATTGCTAGCACAATTCACCCGTATCCCACACAAGCTGATGCAATTCGGAAAGCGGGAGATGCTTACAATCGCACTCGTTTGACTCCGTTTGTGAAAAATTTGTTTAATAAATGGCTGGCTTGGACGCGATAGTTTGAACTGTATTGAATCAACACCAGGTACAATTGAACCGTAGGGGCGGGTTCACCAACCATCTATGGAAAAAATTAATAATCTCCTAAACCCGCCCCCACCCGATCGCAAATACAAATTTACCATTAATTTATTGAATCAAATGTTGATGTAAAATTGGGCGTTGGCGGGCGGGTTTATCAGATTGTTTGATTTGTGTTAAAGATTTCGGTGAACCCGCCCCTACAGAGATTGCGGTTTCAATCTTCCCATTTACGTTTCTGTTTCTGTTTCAAATCCCACACCTTCATACAGAAGTGCGATCGGCAAATCAAACTCAATGCTTGATAAAGTGATAATCTCCCCAGCAGTGTAAGAATAGTACAGCCACATTCTGCCCTCTCCCCGACAGTAACGCTCAACAAAAATCTTTTGTGAATCAATCAAGATATACTCTTGCAAAGTCGGAATTTTTAGGTAACAAGTGAATTTTTCATCCCGATCTTTAGCACTTGTACTGGGAGAAAGAACTTCCACAATGATTTTAGGATTCTGAATGAATTTGCGGGAATCCAGGTCTTGAGGGTCGCAACTGACTATCACATCAGGGTAGTAGTAACGGCTTTGAAAACTGACTTGCAATTTCACATCTGACACGTTCATCCGACAGCCTCTGGAACGCAGATGCGGGTACAAGTTCCTGTAAAAGTTAAGTGCAAGATCGTTATGGGGAATTGTACTGCCCGTCATGGCAAAAACTTCGCCGTTGACATATTCGTGGCGAATCTCTTGTTGAGCTTCCCATTCTAGGTATTCCTCAACCGTCATTTTTTGGGGTGCTTGGGGAATGGCTATCATAACAAAATTTTTTGTAATGTTACTTTGATTATAGCATTAGGCATGGGACAATTGTCAAACAAACCCAGCCTTAAAAATCCCCTTCATCTACTTGGAATACCGTCAATCCCAAGCCTCTCCACATATCAACAACTTGCTGGCGATCGTCCAAAACAAACTTTATGTTATACTTTCCATCAATATGCTGCCGATAGAATTCCTCTTTAATAATCGCATCCTTCCTCATATCTCCCGTTTTCCGCATATAAAGAGCAGCATAATTGACATCGTACTGCTGCAACCATTTCTCAGTTTGAGGCTGACAATCATCCGTTCTCCCCGACACTACGATAATATTAGCGCTGGTTTGCCACTTGCGAACGGTATCTAAAACCGGCGGATTGGGCAAATCGCGATCGCACGTAGAAGCATCAAAAGGATTTCTGCCATTGAGAAGCGCTAATGTGCCGTCCATATCAACAATAATTGCATCCGGCAAATCCGGGTTATATTCCGGCGGCACAACGGGAACCCGCACGTACTTATTGTACATCTTCATAATCACATCTTTGCCCACCGAATTAAGTCTTTTCAAATCCCGTTTAATACATTCCTCCACCGGAACTTGTAGGAAAGAATCATTAACTTCGACAACAGCTTTACCTTTAACCAACTCCTTGATATGCTCGATGTGAGGCCCAAAATTAGTATCATCAACAATGACGTGCTTGCCACTTTCCAAAGCCATCAAAATAATCGTATCTCTCAACTGCACAATAAACTTTTCATTCGCAGGCGACCAATGAGAAGCGTGAGCCATTTCTCTGAGCAAATCTTTATTGCTACGCACCCACTTTGCAGGTTCCGACAGCAGCAATTCCCTAGCAAATTGAGATTTTCCCGAAGCAGGTAAACCAACAAGTACAATAACTCTCTTCATGGTAATTGGTAATTTGTAATTGGTAATTTGTAATTGGGCATTGGGAATTGTTTAAATACTTACCTCTTCATTCCATCCGTTACATCCGTTACATAATCCGTTGCCGAACTTCCCTCTTCCTTAAACATCTGCCTCACGCTCCATCATTAATCCGTGTATCCGTGTCAAAATCCGTGTAGTGCCTTCTTCTACAAACCTAAATGGATGTAATCTAAACCCAGCAACTCTTCTATTTTATGAATAGTAACATCACGGAGAGCTTCTTTCACTCCCGCAACTCTTCGGGCCCGCAAAGAAAACAAAATCCCGGAATACGGCAAATGTTTCACAGCTAATGCAAAATCTTTCTGAACTTCGATATGTTCGTGCTGTCGGTAAGCTTCCTCGATTTCTTCAACCAAAGATTGATATTTGTCCTTAACTTGTTGATACAACTCACTCCACTCAGGAAAATAAGCTAAAAACTCTTCTCCTTCATTAGTTAAAACAATCTCGATCATCCTGCGGGTCGAAAACCCTTCGCGCAGATGGGAAATCGCGACATATTGCGGAGACTTTACTTTAACTCTGTTGAAGTTAGCATCGCAGATAATATACCCTTCCGAATTCATCGGATCTAAATGTTGAGCCGCTTCGATAACTTCTTTCCAGCTAGTTAAAGGATAGGATGCTACCAATTCCCAGCCGTATTTATTAGCCCAAATACTCGGATCTGTTTCTAGCAGCGTTTGAGTGTTGCGAACCCCGTGCAGCACGATTTGATTGTTTTGTTGCTGGACAACTATTCTATTGTAAGGCGTCATCAACTCAAAGATAAAACACTGGTCGGTTTCTTGTGGCAATTGATATCCCAATTCTTGCCAAACTTTCCAAAAAAGTTCGGCAAAGCTGAATCCAAAACCGTTAACTTCGCCGGCGGCGTCGGGAGTGCCGCTAGATTGCACTCTCCATTCTCCCTTGTAAAAATACAGTACAGTCAAAGAACCATCTAGTTTTTGGTAAACTTTGGCATTTGTCCAATCAATTGCAGCGGCGTGAATTTCTCCGTAATTAAAAAATTTGTCGTAGGGATAAGAAACTATCTGCCAATCTTGAGATGAATCTAAAATAATGCCTCGGCACTGCTGGACTATTTTTTCGCCCAGGGGAGATTCTATCTGCGAGTATTTCAGACAGACTAAATCGGGATATTGGCGGTGGCGGGTAACTTTGATATGATAAGTTTCGGACAAGGTTTCCAATCCGTGCTGGCGTAAATAATCTTGCAGTTCCACGTTCTCTTCCTAAATTTGTCGCCTTTTCTATTTTATCGGTAACTGCATATTTTAGTGAATTTGTAAGAAAAAATTAAACTTGCTTTTTTTCGGAATCCCTATTGTGAAGTTTGTATTTTGGAGTATGGTTGTAAATAGGTGAATGCGCTTAACCAAAAAACAGGACTATTTCGACAGTAAGGAAAAAAATAATGAACAATAAATTATTACTTTTGGCGACTTCTACGTGTGTATTGACTGCTTTAGTACCTGTATCGCGAGTTTTTGGTGCGTGCGAATTGTCGCAGCTACCGCGGGAAACCCAATCTGTTGCTGTAGCGGGTACTGTTGTTCCGGTAAGTCAAATTTTGCAAAAGTTAAAAGGCAAAACACAAGTACCAATTTTCCTCCCCACCCGGCTTCCTATTTCGCAGAAGATTTACTATCAAAGCGAAGGGAAAACGGACAGCTATACTATTTCAATGGAGTATACAGCAGATTGCCGAGGTGCGGGAGCTTGCACTTTTGGGGAAATTCGAGGTCAGAAAGGCGGTGAGTTTTCTACCAAAGTAGAAGGGGTAACTAAGACTTTAAAAAATGTTCAACTGGCTGACCGAGTGAAAGGAGTTTTTCACAATGGTTGCGGGGCTTACTGCACAGCAACTATCGAGTGGAAAAGTCGGGGTTTTATGTATACCGTAGCCCTTAAGAACGGACGAGAATCTGATTTAATTTTAATAGCAAATTCAGCTATTCTAGCTCGGAAGCGTTAAGTTTTGTAGTGGGGACGCACAACTTTTATCTGTAGGGTGCTCCGTGCGTACCTGACCGTTATTGTATGATATATCTTAACTCGCACTCGCCTCTTACAAGATGCTATGGTTTTTTTGCGCTGACCTACTTAGGGGGAAATCAGGATGAGGAGAAGATGGCTATTTGCGGCGATTTTTGCTTGTGTGGTGACTGCTTTTACTATCGCACCTTTGACACCAAACTCAGCGTTAGCAAGGACTGAACTCCCCATAACAGAAATCCGCTGGTTTAATTTTTCCCCTGAAGATAGCTGGCAACCGATACAATTTATTGTACCCGATCGCAATACTGCAAAATCTGCCGGCAGCCGCAAGTTGCGGTTGTACGATGTTCATATTGCCAAGATGTTTGAGATTTCTCATTTTCTGTGCGATCGCGATCGTGCTTCTGAGGGTTACAATTGGTCTTATCAAGCGGAAAATGGCAATATTGAGATGGGACGCTTCAAAATTAGCTGCAATCTCGCCCGTTCCATAGCCACAACTTACGGGTTAGGGAAACCAGAAAGTACAGTGATTCGCCGCAGCTTTAACCTGACAAACGGTCGCCCTTCTTTTGCGCTAGAAAAATACTCGATTCCCACTTTTAACATTGCTAAAAATAGAGTTGTGCAGTGGAGGAATTTTGTGCAAAAGTTTCCCCAAATCCCCGATAACTCAGGTGCAAACCAAGCTAACAGTCGTTTTCCTGCTAGTAACATCTTTAGACAAATCAAAGGCAAAACGCGAGTGCCTGTTTTTCTTCCGAGTAGACTTCCTTTATCTGACATTCAGCAACTTGATTTTGATGTGCAAGCCGGTGCCAACGGTTACATTGTGGGAATGTATTTAGGCAAAGGATGCCGCGCGGGAGCTTGTTATTTCGGCACAATCGAAGCTAAAAGAAATGAACCGTTTTCGCCTCCTTCGCAATTGCCGCAGGATACTTACAGAAGCGTTGAATTGGCAGGCGGATTCAGGGGGATTTATTTCAATAATTGCGGTGCTTACTGCACTGCTTTTGTTGAGTGGCAAAGGCTGGGGGTGCTGTACCGAGTCACAAGGAAAAACGCACGGCAGCAAGAAGTTGTCCAGATAGCAAATTCTGCAATTCAAGCAGGGCAACGTTAAATTTTGCTGGAAATGGAAAAGGTACGCGCGAGCGAAGCTATCTTCCTGCAGGGGTTCCCGAAGAGTAGGGAATCGCCCTTTGGTCAACGAAGCTGGTAAAAATAAATACGATCGCCCTTTTCCCCTCGCCACTACATTTCTCTCCCCAAATCCCGCAATCTTTAAGCTAATTCTTTCTCGCTGCAGCTAAGCTAACTCCTCATGTCAACCAGGTTCATCCGGCTCTACCCTAGGTAAATATTACATCTTGCACCATTCTCAAGAACAGGCAAGATGCCTGTTCCACAAAGAGTAGATTTTCTTGTGGAACGGGCCGGAGAGCCCGTTCCTAAAAGGCTTATTGACAATGGTGCAACATCTCAGTAAATCGTACATCGTCGGCAGCCTTTGCTTCAGAATGTCGATCGCCCCCATGCCAGCGACTCCCAATGCTGGATGAGAAACATCATCAAGACTCACTGCTACTGGCGGTCATACCATTTTAGATTTTAGATTTTAGATTTTAGATTGGCAATGGCTTATTATGTAAAGGTTTGGAGCTTGCCTACCGTTACATCCTTTTTTCAAACAGGCGGTCAAAATCTGGTATTTCTATTTTATCGCCCGAATTGTCCCAACCAGCAATTAAAGTCCCCACCTGCGGTACGCTAGATCAGGTGAATATATTGGCTGATTTCAAGCTATCCTCCGATCGATCTTATGTCCCCAACCACATCTGCCCCTTCCCGAACCGTTCGCATCGGTTCCCGCAAAAGCCAACTCGCTCTCGTGCAAACCCACTGGGTGCAAGAACAGCTACAGAAACACTTCCCGCAACACACTTTTGAAGTCCACACCATGTCCACCCAAGGGGACATAATTCTTGATGTCGCCCTCGCTAAAATTGGCGATAAAGGACTTTTCACCAAAGAATTAGAAACGGGAATGATTAACAATGAAACGGACTTTGCCGTTCATTCCCTCAAAGATTTGCCTACCAATTTGCCCGAAGGTTTAATTTTAGGATGCGTCACCGAACGGGAAAATCCCGCTGACGCCCTGGTAGTTCACTCCAAGCACAAAGACAAGCAACTCGACACCCTGCCTGAAGGTTCAGTAATCGGCACTTCTTCCCTGCGGCGGCTAGCTCAACTGCGACACCATTTCCCTCATTTTGAATTTAAAGATATTCGCGGCAATCTCAATACTAGACTCGCTAAATTAGATGAGGGCGGTTACGACGCGATTATTTTAGCAGTTGCCGGCCTCGAAAGATTGGGAATGGGCGATCGCATCCACCAAATTATCCCTGCTGAAATCTCCCTTCACGCCGTAGGACAAGGTGCTTTGGGCATCGAATGCCGCGCCGGAGACACAGAAATCATGGCAGTGATTAAAGCTCTCGAACACTCGGAAACCGCCCAAAGATGTTATGCCGAACGCGCATTTCTGCGGGAATTAGAAGGCGGCTGTCAAGTGCCGATCGGCGTCAATACCAAAATAGAAAACGGTCAATTAACCTTAACCGGAATGGTATCGAGTCTCGACGGCCAGCGATTCGTCAAAGATAGTGTTTCCGGCGCCGCTGAGACTGCTGAAATGATCGGAATTGACCTCGCTCACCGCTTGCGCCAACAGGGTGCTAGTGAAATTTTGGAGGAAATATTTGTCGAAGTTCAACGTGGTTCCTAAAGGCGATCGGCATCTCTTTGTCAATGCTTTTAGACGCGATATATCGCCTTTTGTAAAATAAAAATAACAGGCGGTTTGCTTTGGCAAAACAGGTAGAGTAGCAGTCTGATTGTAGATTTATGATGGGATTTAAGGTAGGACTTGCGCGATAGATTTCAAAAATATCAGACTAATTTAGGACGCTCCGCACGGGTGTTAAGCAACCCGGTTTCTGATGTAAGTCTCGCTGTATAGCCCAAGATTTATGGTAAAAACCGGTTTTTTTTCGTAAGTCCTATAATTCTTAACATACCCATCCAAAATCTACAACCACACATCCAAAATTAATCAGCAATTTATTTCAGGAAAGCCAAAATATGAGCGCTAGAGAAATTCAATTAAAGCTGGAAGTGAAAAAGGTTCAGCAACTTTATAGCAAAATGCAGGCAGACCAACAAGCTTTGCAGAAGCAATTGAAAGAGTTCAAAACTCAAGCCGGAAGTTTTTCGGATGTAGTCGAGCAAATCTTGCCTTCCGTAGTTTCAATTTACGTCATGGATTGGGATACAGAAGAAGAGATTTCTTCTGGAAGCGGGTTCTTTGTATCGCCGGACATAATTGTCACGAACTATCACGTGGTAGAAGATATTGCCGATGAAGATTACTTGTATGAAGAAGATGAAATTGAACAGGTTTTAGTCGAAACTCACGACGGAAAATTGAGATTGGCAGAGGTGGTGTTTACTGGTAATGCTGAAGAAGATTTAGCATTACTCTTAATTAGCGATTTTACCTTCGACCCGAACACAGGGGAACAAGTCGAGTCTCCCCAAGAATATCCTCCCCTAGAGTTATCTTTGGATGTGAAAGTGGGAGATAGAGTAATTGCTGTGGGCAATCCTTTGGGGCAGTTTGCTTCAACTGTAACTCAAGGTATTGTGAGTGCAATTCGCGAACCCGAGGAATATGAAGAAGGCGACGATGAAGAAGATGTTGCTGAGGTGAAGGTGTTGCAAACTGATGCGGCGATTAATCCCGGAAATTCTGGCGGCCCGTTGATTAATATGGCTGGTCAAGTGGTTGGTGTGAATACCTGGGGATTGGAAGATGCCGACAGTATTAATTTGGCGATCGCCTCTGAAGCTTTGGATGATTTTCTAGCCGGATTTGAGGAGACTTTTGAGGACAATTCTCAGAATTAGTCGGGAGTTGTCGGTAGATTTTATCCCACATTTAACCACCAATGTAGGGGCGGGTTCGCCTAGATATTTGACACCACAGACAAATGATAAAAACCCGCCCCCACCCCACCCAGAAATTAAAAATTAATTGTATTTAACGGTGGGGGAAATGGTCGATCGGGGTTATTGGTTGGGTGGGGGCGGGTTTATCAAGATTATCGGTGGGTGGCAAATATTTTGGTGAACCCGCCCCTACAGATTTTATTCAATATTTATCATAAAATCGATCGCTCTTTTTTTCACCGCACAGCGCCGCCGATAAACACGGATGGAAAAAGCGCGATCGCATTCTTGAGTAAAGTGCGATCGCTACAGCAACTCAGATTTATACTTGTTTTTGGCAGGCGCGTTAATATTGTGCCGCTCGCCATTTAAACTTAATCTAGACTAACAATCTCAAGGAACACAAAAAAATAATGCGTATTTTATTTGTATCCGCCGAAGCATCACCCCTCGCCAAAGTGGGCGGTATGGGCGATGTCGTCGGCGCTTTGCCGAAATTTCTGCGGCGCATGGGCCACGATGTCCGCATCTTCATGCCCTACTACGGTTTCGTCCCCGACAAAATGGACGTTCCCAAAAAACCTGTTTGGGATGGGTCTGCCATGTTCCAAAGCTTCTCGGTGTTTGAAACTGTTTTGCCGGGAACCGATGTACCTTTATACTTATTACAACATCCATCTTTCTTACCGCGCCGCGTTTACGGCGGTGTAGATGAAGATTGGAGGTTCACTTTCTTTGCCAATGCTGCGGCTGAATTTGCCTGGAATCATTGGAAGCCCCAAATTATCCACTGTCACGACTGGCATACGGGGATGATACCTGTTTGGATGAGCCAAGACCCCGATATCAGCACGGTTTTTACTATTCACAATTTAGCTTATCAAGGGCCGTGGCGCTGGCGTTTGGAGCAGATGACTTGGTGTCCTTGGTATATGCAAGGTCACAATACAATGGCTGCCGCAGTACAGTTTGCCGATCGAGTAAATACAGTTTCACCGACTTACGCCGAGCAAATCAAAACCCCAGCTTATGGGGAAACTTTGGAAGGTTTGCTGTCTTACCTCGGCGGTAAAGTATCGGGCATTTTGAATGGAATTGATACAGAATCTTACAACCCAGCAACTGACAAGTACCTCCATCAACAATTTAGTGCTGATACTATTGAAAAGCGCCCTGCTAATAAAATTGCGCTGCAAGAAGAAGTCGGCTTGGAAGTAAATAAAAATGCCTTTTTGATCGGCATGGTGACAAGGCTGGTAGAACAGAAGGGATTGGATTTGATAATTCAAATGCTCGATCTGTTCATGGCCTATACGGACGCTCAATTTATTGTACTCGGAACGGGCGATCGCTACTACGAAACCCAACTCTGGCAAATGACAGCCCGCTATCCCGGTAGGATGTCCACCCAACTACTTTACAACGAGGCCCTTTCCCGGCGCGTTTACGCAGGCTGCGACAGCTTCCTGATGCCCAGCCGTTTCGAGCCCTGCGGCATTAGCCAAATGCTCGCCCTCCGCTACGGGTGCGTGCCAATGGTTCGTCGCACCGGCGGTTTAGTCGATACCGTTTCCCACAACAACCCGATCGACAATACAGGTACCGGTTACTGTTTCGATCGCTACGAACCCCTCGACTTGTTCACCTGCATGATCAGAACTTGGGAAGGTTTCCGCTACAAAGATAAGTGGAGAGAACTGCAACAGCGCGGCATGAGAGAAGATTTTAGCTGGGATATTTCGGCCCGGAAATACATCAACTTGTACAGCGATATTTTGGGACTGCCGCCCGAAGAAACCACATCGGCACCAGAGGCAGAATTGATCGTTGGTAAGGGTTAATTTTAGTAAGGTGCGTCAGTCGGTGTTTGATTCAACTTACATCTTGCACCATTCTCAAAAACGGGCTCTCCGGCCCGTTCCACAAAAGATAAATTTTCTTGTGGAACAGGCCGAAAAGCCTGTTCCTAAAAGGCTAATTGAGAATGGTGCAACATATGAGATTCAACTGAATTGAAGGGCGGGCTGACGCACCCTACAGCTTAGTAAGGTGCATCAGTCAATCGATTTTAGATTTTAAATTTTAGATTTTAGATTGAAGCATTGACCCCACGGATAAATTCGGGGGCTTGTATCCTGGATGCTTTCAGTCAGTTTTTGATTCAATTTAGTCGATCGACTGACTACTGACTACTGACTACTGACTACTGACTACTGACAAATTAATCAACAAATAAATCGAGAGGTAAATGACCGTAAGTGCCACTAACTCCATCTTCTGAGGAAGATTGACAAGAAATCAAAACGCCCCGGTAAGTTCCGGGATAGCCGTCAACATAATACGACCCCTTCAAAGTATTGAACTTAATATAAACCGAGTCAGCAAAGGTCGAGACAGCATTGGGATCTAAAACAGCTTGATATCCCAAAGCTTTTAAATAAGCTTCTAAAGCTAAAAACCCCTCATCCGTCGAAGAAGCGCACACTCCCAACATTTGATAATCCGACAAACTTGCTACCAGCAAAATCGCTTGACGGAGTGCCTGTTTTTCCAGCGGCGATGCTACAGATTGCATATCCAGACAAGTAAAATCTTTGAGGATTTGCTGTGCTTCTTCAACAGTTAGGGTAGTCTGGTTTTGAGTAGACATGAATTGCTCTGATATTTCCCAAAATTACGATCGACACTCGGCGACTCGTCAACGAATTTCTGCCCTTGCAACCCTCGATCGACGGCGGTAACACTTGCACAAGTCCTGATTATAGCCCATTGTGTGCTCTGGCAATCAATTCGGGCGATCGTCTTCGAGGGCTTGGCCAACGCCGGAATCGCACAAAAAAGCTAGTAGTTTTTACCAATGTTTTCAAGTTTAGATCAGTCCGCGTTTTTTCAGCTTTGCTAGCGCATCTTCGGCCGCATTTTTCTCAGCATCTTTTTTGCTTTTGCCTTTACCTTCTCCATAGAGTTTCTCTGCAACATAAACTTTAGCGATAAATTCCGGCTTGTGGGGTGTGCCTCCTGCTTGGACTGTCACGTATTTGGGGGGAGTCGTGTCACCATTGGCCTGTACCCATTCTTGAAAGCGATTTTTCGAGTCTACAGTCGATCGAGTTTCCACAACATTTTCGGGAACAGAATCAAACATTCGTTGCACAAAGCTGCGAACTTTATCCATGTCTTGCGTGTCGAGATAGTAAGCGCCAATAAATGCTTCAAAAGTGCTGCTGAGCAAATTTGGATTAGTAATCCCACCTTCTCGATAAGCTCCTTTTCCGAGCCGCATTTTTAAGTCTAAACCTATTTCAGTAGCAAATCTGGCTAATTGTTTTTCATCTACTAATGCAGAACGCCGGCGAGTCAGTTGGTCTTCTCCCATTTCTGGATGACGCTGATAGAGATATTCGCCGCTGAGAAAAGTCAGCAAAGCATCGCCGAGAAATTCTAAGCGTTCGTTGTCTTCTTCGCGGAATGTGGGGTTTTCGTTGACGTAGGAACGGTGGGTGAGCGCTTGGCGCAGCAGTTTTTCATTGTTGAATTCGGGAAGGGTAATTTGGAGTTCTTGTGTTGGATTAGTTAATGGCATGAGATTTTTTTAAGGGTTATTGTTTTTGGAGTTTGGTGTTATTATGTGGACATGAAATAGCCGCAGATAGCGGTTGGTTTGGAGAATCTAGTTTATCAAATAAACTGGATTTTTGCTATCTGCGGTGAGGTAAATTTTAACAGATATTTGGCGGTTCTATCTACTATTAGTCGGTTACTCCGTCAGTCCGCCAGGGGTTAAAACCCCTGGCTCATAGCTAAAGTCCTCTTAAGAGGACTGAAGATTGTGTTTTTTAACTGTCAGTCGGTTTTAACCGACTTTAGCTATTAGACAGGGAATTCATTCCCTGGCGGACTGTGCCACTTTATGCAGATAATTTATCTGCTTCTATTACAAACAATTGCTGATCCTGCAATCGGATTTTTCCATCTTTCACGGCAGCCTTAACCAACTCGCTAAAGCGTGAAAATGTTTTTCCCTGATGTTGGCAGACAAAAGTTACTCCCTGATACTTGGGAAAAAGCTGCAACATTAGGTTGTTAATAAAACCTAATCCTGTACCCTTCCCTTTGCTTAATGCTGTTTTTATAGCTTCCATCAAATACTCAACTGCCTCACTGTAAGTGAGTTGACACTGAATATTTTGTATCTGCTGCTGAGTCTTGGACGCTACCAAGCTAGGCAATTCATCCAGAAAGTGGAAGTCACTACCCACAAGTTCTTTCAGCCTTTGTTTGATCTGACCTTGCTCAGCAAAGACTATAACTTTTTTGTCCAATTTTTGCAGGTTGCGAACCAATTTTATAAAGTCCCCATCTCCTGATAAAAGGATAACTGTATCGGGAGACTGATTGCTGTCAATATCCTCAAGACAGTCAGCTATCAATTGATTATCTGCACTATTTTTTAGAGGACAGGGAACATCGATACATTTAAAACCAACGTTTTGTAGCTTGTCTTTTGCAGAGACTTGATCGGGACAGAGTGAATTGTAGTAGACTTTTGCGTCAATTAAGCTCCCCTGAAATTTGGCAAATTCTAGCAATAGACTACCTAGATGTTTAATAGAGTTTGCATTCTGAAGATCGACGTAAATAGAAACTAAAGCCTGAGACTGCTTGGTCTGTTTGCCAATGATTGAATGATGGTTCGTCATTTTTCTGTGTCCTAAAACTATGTTTGCAGGACAGCATCAATAAATTAAGCATCTAACCAAAGAAGTATTGTTTTTGAGTTTGCTCAAGAGGGACATTTCCCATTTAACAAAACTCTTGACTTACATACTATTAATTTAGTGTGTACTTGCTTGGTTAGCGTCTCAGCGATAGGATATGCAGATTTCGGACAGGCGTCCTAAAAACCCGTTGATATAGAAATTCAAACAAATGTCGTGCCAACTGACCTATTTATTCCAGTTGAAACGACATTAACTTGAATGTCTATATCAACGGGGCTTTAGGACGCTTACCCGAAATCTGCACATCCTACCGCTGAGACGACTTAACCAACACTCTTTGCTTTTGAATGCGGGTGTCTATCTGAGCTGTATCATTGGAACATAACAGTTTAAGTATCGGATGTCAAGGGCTAGTGGTACATTTACCTGATTTTTTTCAGACAGTCCTGGACGCATCACAACCAAAGAAACCGGGTTTTTTACGAGAAAACGCGTTACAGCCCGCAGATTGGGTAAAAAACCCGGTTTCTGGGCCCCCATGCCTAAGTCGTAAAAACCCAATGTAAAAATATGTTGCAAACTTTATACTGCTGTGTTAAGTTTAGTTACATAAGGTTGAAATTAAACGAGGTTTATGGTCATGGAAAACAAAGACGCAAAAGTTGGCTTCACTGAGTTTGCTGAAACCTGGAACGGCCGTTTGGCTATGTTGGGCTTCGTTATCGGCTTAGCTACCGAATACATCACCGGTCAAGGCATTCTCTCTCAAATCGGTTTGATGTAATCAGCTTAACTGCATACAATAGCTGAAATTCAGTCGGGCGATCGACCCCATCACAAGTGCACTCATCCCCCCCGCTAATAAGTCCCCTTCACTTCACACGGAAGGGGATGAGTGCATTTTTTATCCAAAAATCCCACAGAGAGTACAAACAAAAATCTTTTCAGTCTCAATATTTATCGCGAGACTAACTCCAGGAAACTAAGCAATTTCTACAGAATCAAAAATCCTCAATTTAGGAGTCAAAGTCGCAACCTTCACCAAACCATCGCGTTTGTGATTCCGCACGCTGTTAAGTAAAATCATCTCCGATAGATCGGGCATTTCCTGCCAGCAGTGCGAGCAGAACCAATAAACGCGATTGTGGCGAGCGTGGCGGAGCAATTTAGAGGAGCAACAAGGGCAACTATTCATGATATTTTAAGCCTTTTTTGAAGATATGGAGCGATAACCCAATCATTAGAGAGATTCACGAAGGCCTGCACATCTCAATTCCAGGCACAAAAATAAAAAATCTCTTTCACTCACAGCTTTGAGCGCCGCGCAAGTAGCACTTTTGGAGGCCCAACAGTAACACCACAATCAAAAGCTGAACGCTCCAAGGAGCCCAAGAGAAACCCCAAATAAAACAACCCAGCCCGGCCCAAGCCACAAGCACAAAAATATCTTGAGAGGTTTGCCAGTAAACCCAGACTGCTGCCAGAGAAACTATTAGTAGCAAAATGTAAGCTGAGGGCATAATCGTCTTCTCCCAATGTGTCTGTCAACAGTCAGGAGCGATCCCTGACGTTCTGCTTAAACATAAAACTAAAACCTGAAGAACTTATGAAGACGAGTGAGTTGTCACAAAAAGTAAAATACTCCTGCCAGCTTATATTAGCCCGATAAATCCACAGGAATATTCAGTTCATGGCTGAGGTCGAATCCGGTTAAATGGACGCACTACCAATAGGGATTTAGGCATCCCTAATTGGTATCAATTTCACCCCAATACCGACAGGGTGGAAACTGATACCGGACTGAGGTTTTGAGTCTTAAGCTGGCAGGACGAAAGGCACGGCGCCTAAGTCGCTACATATATCCTGTCCGATCGCCCTGATTCTATCTAAGGAACCATACCAAAAAAACCAAGTTTTTTTAACTCTCTTTGCCTGCAAAACTACTGCTTGAAAAGCTGCACAATTCAAGGCGGGCGATCGATCTATTCTTGCTCCCAGCCCAAAGCTTCAGCGACCTGAGCCGCCAAAAACATCGGTTCAAAAGGCTTAGCAATCACGCTCACAACCCCCAAATCCGCGAACATCCGCCTGTCCCCAGCCAGAGCCTTAGCAGTCAATAAAATTACCGGAATGTGCTGCGTAGCCTTATTAGCTTGTAACTGTAAAAAAGTAGTAGGCCCGTCTTGGTCGGGCATCATCACGTCCAATAGAATAGCATCAGGCTGTTCGGCAAGAGCCTTAGCAACGCCCTCGCGGCCCGAACTCGCTGTCAGGACTTCCCAGCCGCCCACGAGTTCAAGACTGACTTGAGCTACTTCCCGAATATCTTCCGCATCGTCAATAACCAAGATGCGCTTGGCAGTCAAAATTAACATTTTTTTAGCAAGGAGAACTGATCACAGATTAGAGGCGAAATGCGAATATTTTATAAAGCAAATTATCTTAGCCGATCGGACTGTACAGTAAATTTTCAAAACTGTATAGCAGATGTTGAAGGAAGAAGGAACAAGGAAGACCGAAGTTGTAATCGACAGCCAGGGTTTCAACTAAGAACGTCCTCACCCTGTGGCGCGGTTGCTGTAAAATATCCCACCCAAAAAAAGCCGCTTTTCGACCTCAAATTGTGCTTTTTGCCCGCAGTCCCCAAACAGCAGAAAAGGCTGAGATTGTTTGTCGATGACTCGATCGAACAATCTGCAGAAAATCACTAACTTTGGGTACACCTGATGAGTAGAAATTAACTTTCAGTTGCAAGCCCCTCCCTTAAAACTGGCAGAGTTAAGAAAAAAGTGCTGCCCTCCCCCACAACGCTCTCCACCCACATCCGCCCCCCGTGCTGCTGCACGATACTGCGACAAATAGCCAGCCCCAAACCAGTACCTCCCTTCTGGCGAGAATCAGAAGCATCCACCTGTTGAAAGCGTTCAAAGACCATCTCCAGCTTGTCTGGCGGAATACCCCGCCCTTGGTCTTTCACAGCAATCACGATGTACCATGAACTCGTCCCTGACAAATGCGGATGCGCGGCGGTCGGCTCAGGAGACAACAAAGACGGAGACGACACCGACTTGTGCGCTGCTTTTTCTGCCAAATCCAGATTGTGGGTCAACTCCCCGCTCAGCCAAACCGTAGCGCCGGAGGGAGAAAATTTAATAGCATTACTGAGTAAATTTGTCAAGGCTTGAATTAGCCGATCGGGAACAGCTTGCAATTGCGCCCCCACAGGCTTCACCGACAGAGTAACTCCCGCCTGCTGAGCCATTCCCTGCATCTCGTCAGCCGCCTGCAACATCAGCTCAGCCACATTGCAAGTTTGTTTGATAGCAGTGCTGTAACTCGACTCCATCCGCTCTAAATCTAAGATGTCGTTGACCAAGCGCACCAAACGGTCAGTGTTAGTGACAGCAATCTCCAGCATCCGCTTAGCTTTCTGGGGGTAAGCGTCCAGCAGACCGCTGTTGAGGAGGCCGAGAGCGCCGTGAATTGAGGTCATGGGTGTCCGCAGTTCGTGGCTGACAACAGAGATGAATTCATCTTTCATGCGCTCGACGGCAAGCTGCTCCGTGATATCTTTAAAAGTCACTACAGCTCCAATAATTTCGCCTTGTTCTCGCATCGGAGCGACAACGTACTCAACCGGAAAACTGCTGCCGTCTCGCCGCCAAAAAATCTCATCGGTGACGCGCCGCGCCTCTCCGTCTTCCAAGGTGGCTAAAATTTGAGAACTTACCCGGTTCGGCAGCAGTTTGCCCGCCTGCTGTGCGGCGCAGTGTGGGACAAGTTCCGACCCTGAATTGATGTCTGTTGCAGGTGACAGTTGCTTGATCGCCCTTGAGCATTCTTGCTGTGAACGGTGTAAGCTTTCATAGAGTGGTCGATCGATCAATTGCTTCGATTCGCACCCAGCCATTCTCACAGCCGCAGGATTGACAAAAGTTACTTTTCCCTGTTTGTTCAACCCGCAAATTCCTTCTCCTGCGGAGAACAAAATCATTTCTGTTTGGTGGCGGAGTTGTTCAAAGGCTTTTTCCACTCGCTTGCTGTCGCTGATGTCGCGAGAGATTGTCGAAACGCCCGTTACCGCTCCAGTCGCGTCTTTAATCGGAGAAATCGTCAGGGACACATCTATCTGTTGGCCATCTTTCCGCAAGTGCACGGTTTCGTAATGGTCGATGGTGGCTCCAGCCCTAATATTTTCCAATATTTGAGGCATTTCCTTGGGGCGTTCGGGTATGGCTAAAATCTCGATCGACTGCCCCTTGATTTCCGCCGCACAGTAGCCGTAAATCTTCTCTGCTCCTGCGTTCCAGCTCTGAATTGTCCCCGTGAGAGTTTTGCCGACGATGCCGTCGTCGGAAGACTCGACAATCGACGCCAAGCGCACGAGTTCGTCTCTAGTTTGCTTGTGTTCGGTAATGTCCCGACCCAAAATCACTATACTTTTGCGTCTGCCGTCGGGGTGAAATACGGGTACTTTAATCACGTCGTAGATTTTCACAGTACCGTTTGAGCGGGGAATCACTTCTTCTCCCCTAGAAAGCTCACCTTTTTCCCACGCTTCTCTATCGCTGACCTCGCAAGCCTGTAGGGCCTCGCGGTAAAAAATGCTGAGTTCTCCTAGCTGAGAATCTTTGAGGCCGCGGTAGTCTATTTTTTCTAGCCCGAAAACTTCCAATATCGCTTGATTTGCCTCCTGCCACCTGCCCTCGCCATCTTTGAAGCAGACAATATCTGGCATGGCATTGATCAGCGAGTTGAGATAGGAGTTTTCTCGCAGTGCAGTTTCTACCTCCGCCCGCTTGGCGATTTCCCGTTGCAGGTTTTCGTTTGCCGTTTGCAGCGAGTCCTTTAACAAACTTTCTGTAAAAGTCTGTTCTTTAATTACTTCCTGAAGTCTGTGGAGTTCTAGCGACAGCCACCTGCGGGCTAACAAATTCTCTACCCGCAAATGCAGTTGGGTGGGTTCGACGGGACTTACTATCAAATCGTCTATTCTGCGTTCGAGTTGTTTTGCCTGCTGCGAAAATGGCTGCTCAGCAAGAGCAGGCGTTTGGGATTTACTAACAAGCAAAAAGGGTAAAAATATCGGCTCGGCGGCAGTTTTTAATGATTCTACCAGCGGCCCGATCCGATCGAAATTTTCCTCGTCGAGAATGCACAAGTCAAAAGCGATTTGGGGAATGGGAAATTCGGAGTTGGGATTTAAAGCGCGATCGAGTACAATCACCTCATGCTCGGTGTTGAGGTGGGCGATCGGCAAATTAAGTTGTTGGTGGCGATCGACCAAGAGTAAAATGCGGCTCATTAGTTTGTTAATTTCCCCATGACTAATGATATGATTTCCGGTAAATCAACTATTACAATAAGGTTTGTAGTGATGACTTTATCCCTCTTTTTTATGAGTGATGAATCCCTCATTACAGACATATTTTATAGTCCTCGCTCGACCGGATGCGACCGAAATTATCAAGGCATTAGGTAGCCAGAGTAGAATCCCCAATTTGATATAATTTGATAATTATTTAATTGTTTGTTGGTTCAAAAAATCACTAATGACTAATGACTAATGACTAATGACTAATGACTAATGACTGTTGACTAATTCAGGGGGCGGGTTTATATTTATTTGGGTTGTCAGTTCTATGAAAGCTGGTGAAACCCGCCCCTACAGCCTAATGACTAATGACTAATGACTAATGACTAATGACTTTTTACGGCATTCCGATCGGAATCAAAGAATCGAACGGCATACAGCTAGAGTAACAACTCCCTTCCGATAAAACCGCAATCAGCCTCACCTGCCAGTCGGGCATAATCTGCAAATCCGCCCAGGGCACTGCTACCTCCAAACATTTATCCACTCCCACTTGGGCGCGGCTAATGCGGGGCTGCCACTGATCGCCCTCTTCTGCTTCCTGAAACCAAATCGATTTCGTCAGCAAATTAATCTCTAACTGATGGTGGTATCGATAGTTGAGCGGTGCTTCGTCAGGTAAACCCGACAGCGGAATCAGACTGTTGTTCATCGTGCGATCGGGATAAAACCAGAACAAATTTAACTGCTGCGGGCAATCAATTCCCGGCCGCACCCCTACCTTGAAGTCGGCACGAATGTAAAAATTCAAGTGGTCAACCCCGTACCAAAGGCGCTGAATTGCCGAACTCCGGTGCATCGTACCCCTTGCTCCCCCAACTTCAATCCGACCGGCTTTGTCCCAATCCTGTTCGTTGCCGATACCGTCAATCACCGGGTGAATAAAGCTCAGCGGCAGGTGGTCGCCTTGAACCTCGTGCACCTCTACTTGCCGTCGCACTTCCGGGGGTACAGGCTCGCCGAGAGCTTCGTAAATGCCCGCTACGTGTTCCCGAAATAGCTGGTCGAACATGGCATCTTGGTTCGACGTGTGGCCTTCGCCAAACCACCAGAACCAGTCGGAACCTTCGGCCGCATAAAGCGCTTCCCAAGCTTCTGGGTTGCTTTCTTCTGTGGCCTCTGGATGGTTTGCCAGCATTTGTCTGGCGGGCCCTAATATGTCCCAAGCGCGATTTTTCGCGGGATCGCCGATCCAAGTTGTGAGGGAACCGTCCACCCAGGAACCGGTGTGCAGTTGGGCTGCGGGAATTGTTTCGGTTGCTGGGAATTTGTCGAGAAATTCCGAGACTGTGACTAATTTGATATCTGGATTGTCGCTGAGAGTTTGATAGAGGGATTCTAAGAACGGTTTGCCGTCTTGGGGATAGAATTCCCAGCAATTTTCGCCGTCTAGGGCGATCGTCACTAACCAGGGATTTTCTAAAGCTGTTTGGCCGTCGGGTTGTCGGTTTTTGAGAGTTCTGCCGATCGCTTCTAAGTGTCCCACTAAATCTGATGCTGCTTTTTCCGGTTCCATCGAACCGTAGGTAAACCCGATCAAGTCGGACAATCTGTGGTCTCTAAATACTATGGCTAAATCACCGTCAGGAGTTTCTAAACGGTAAGGGCGATATAAGAATTCTGGTTCGTAGACATTCCCTGTGGCGTCTCGGTTGAAAAAGTGTTTAATTGTCCACCCCAAAACTGCTTCGTCCGAGACTATCCATTTAAAGCCTTGTTTGGCAATGTAGGGCAAAATTTCCGGGCTAACTGCTTGTTCCGACGGCCACAAACCGCGTGGTTGGCAATCAAACCGGTCTTCATACATTTCCCAGGCTTTTCTCAGGTGTCGGGGAATATCTTCTTCCCACTGAAACCGGTGTTGTGGCAGCGTCATGTTTGGAATAGCTATGCGGCCGCCATTTGTGTCGGCAAGCAGCGGTAAAATCGGGTGCGTGTAGGGGGTTGTGGAGACTTCCAACTGTCCCTCAGCTTGCATTTTACGGTGCTGGGGAATGATTCTGGCAAGAATTTCTTTTTGTTTTGAGTAGATGTTTTTTCTGTCTACCAAACTAAAATTTTGTCCTTGTTTCAGCCACCCTGCAATCTCGGGGTCGTCCCAAAACAGCGGGTCAATCCAAGCTAAATTATGCCAGGCCAGCAAGTCGCTAAAATCCTGCAAATTCCAGTTTTCCAAACACCACTGAATGCCTTTTTCCTGCCGCTGAGTGTAGAGTTGAGCGTAGCGGGGGTGTGGCTGAATCAGAGTATGGTAATTGGCGTCAAAAAAGTGTTCTAAAATGAACTCTTGTTCTGGGAGGGTTAAAATTTCTGCTGACTTTAATGTCACCGTCAAGTAAGGGTCTAATGCTTTGTCTGCGATGCAGTCTTCTATCTGCAAAATCAAGGAGGGAACCAAGTTTACGGTTTGATGCAGGTTGGGATATTTTGCCAGGAGGAGCACTAAATCCAAGTAGTCTTTGACTCCGTGCAAGCGCACCCAAGGCAGTCGGTACTGAGCTGCTGCTGTGCTAGCTGATACTCTGGATTTGTAGAGCGGTTGGTGTTGGTGCCAAATGAAGGCTACATAAAGGGGGTGAGACATTGAATTTAGTAATTGGTAATTGGTAATTAAATTTGGTAATTGGTAATTGGCAATTAAATTTGGTAATTGGTAACAGTCAACAATCAACAGTCAACAGTCAACAGTCAACAGTCAACAGTCAACTGGTAATTGGTAACAGTCAACAGCCAACAGCCAACTGTCAACAGCCAACTGCCAATTGCCAACTGCCAACTGCCAACTGCCAACTGCCAACTGACTAATTACATTACCTGTTCGACTTCGGCAATTTCTGGGATAGCCTCGCGCAGGCGACGTTCAATACCCATTCTCAGAGTCATTGTGGAACTCGGGCAAGAGCCACAAGCTCCTTGCAGTCTCAGGTGTACGACTGGGCCCTCAATTTCTACGAGCTCGACGTTGCCGCCGTCCGATATTAGGTAGGGGCGCATTTCATCGAGAACTGTTTCGACGTTATCTCTGGTTAGTGCTAGTGTCATATTTCGCCTCTGTGATGATTTCTTGCAGTTGATGAAAGTTCGATTTGAATCAAGGACAGCATTCTCAACCCGCGCGGGATTTAAGAAACCGGGTTTTTTGATAAAAGACTTGCGTACTCAAATGAGCTGGCTGCAGCAAACCCGGTTTCTGTCACCGAAAAACGAGCGAGAAGCCCCTGACTTTAGGCATGGGGAGGACAGCGGCAGCGACGACCGTCGCATTAAAATCCCCTTTCGGGGTTGGAGAGGTATGGTTGCCTCTCCAGTGAGGTATGGTTGCCTCAAACTCCCTTGCGGGGTAATGTTAGCTTCGCCAATGTTTTAAGAGCTTGTTAGGCTAGCAGCACGTCCTTAACCCTTGTACAGATGTTTAACCACTAGCGACAGAGCGGAAAACTAGCTTCGCATTCTCCGGTGTCGTGACTCAAAAAACGTAGTCAGTAAAGACTTAGGCTGGTAAGGTAAGCTCTCGATTCAATCCCGCTCAAAGAGCCGGACAGTCTTAAAAGCCTCCGCCTTTAGGCGTGGGGTTCCTTACGCTGATGCTCGATCCCAATTAGCTCTCTCGTTCGATCGTAGCGTTACTTGCCGCCAAATCAAGTTGATTCTGATACGTTAACCAAAAAAACCCTTTTATTTAAGAAATCGGGTTTTTGATCGCGCTACACTACTGCTGGTTCTAGCAGTTTGACGTGGGAGTAGTTGAACTCGGTTGTTGTCAGTTGACCTTTTTCTTTTGCTCGAACTACTTGCTTTGTCATGACATAATAGTCGCCTATCTTCTCAAAGGTATCTTCAAATTCGAGTTCTTTGATAATTTCGTCTGTTTGGGGGTTGCGGAAAACGGCATCGTAGTGGGTAGCCAAAGAACCTTCGGGTGTCTCTAAGCTTTTGTGCGTGTCAATTACGAAAGCCATGCGGCCCATCACCCGGCTGACTTGACAAATTGAGAGACCTCGGATTTTATAATTCGAACCCATTGAGTCGCCTTGCACCAAGATGTCCACAGCGTCGGTGCTGTCCTTCTCGCCCAGGGTGAAGGTATTTTTGCCGTGAGATTTTTCAAATGTCGATCGTTTGCGGTGGGTGACAATATCGCGCATTTGGGTGTAGACGCTTTGCTGCACTTCCTCATCTTCAATGCCGCTGACTTCCACGCTCATGTCGGGTTTGATGGAAACATGACCCGTATATACTTCGTCGCCCTGTTTGAGTTCAATATCGGCACTGTAACCGGGAAAATTGGCATCCCAGGTATAGCGGTGTTCGTAAGCAGCGCGAAACAAATCGCGAGCGTTGGCTTGCTCTGTCATAAATCCCTCTTTCTCTTGACACCCATCTAGTTTAGCTTAACCGCGAGAAGCCCTACATTCACTGGGTAGGGGAGTTACCCGCACTCCTGGCGAGCACTTCTTGGGGGTGCGGCTGGGCTGGAAATTAGGGCGCAACCAGAATTTACTGTCTCTATCGGTTGCTATGATTTGAAGATAAAGTCCCAAAATTCCTGGTTATTGAGAGCGCGATGGGTCGATCGCCACCTACCAGTCTTTGTTATGGGTTATGTTGAAAAAACTTGTGTCCGCTTTTTAGGGGTTGCACCCGCAGGCAACTATTAGATTCCCCCCTTAATAAAATGCTAGAAACTGTCTACAAACACTTAGAAACATTGCAGGAACAAGCTAGGGAATTGCCACACCCGCATCAGGCAATTTTCACAAAATTTTTGGAGGATTTATCAAATTCTTTGCAGGAAATAGCAGCAAGCAACCTGTTTGAAAGCGCGACATATAACGCGGCCAAGCTGGTTGAAATTGAAAAAAATAATCGCCTCTTGGAACGCACTGTATCCCAGCAAGTAGGGCAAATCAGACAGCTACGGGAGCAGTTAGAAAAACAAATCAGCCAGCATCGCAGGGACAATCAAGCGTTAATTAAAAGCGAAGCTAAACTGCAAGCTATGCTGCGTAATTCTCCCGATCTAATTAGCATTATTGGCTCCGACGGACGAGTTCGATACCACAGCGGAGCTCTACAGCGGCTTTTGGGTTACAATCCAGAAGAAAGAATTGGCAAATTTCACGGCGAGTTAATCCATCCAGACGATTTGCTGGCTTGGCAGACGTATTTTGGTAAGTTGTTAGAAGCTCCCGGAATTGGGGGGGCAATTGAATATCGGAAACGCCACGCTGACGGTTCTTGGATCTACATGGAGTCGATAGGTAACAGTTTGCTTTACGATTCTAGCGTGCAGGGAATTATAATTTATTCGCGGGAAATAGGGGAACGAAAGCAAGCGGAAATCGCTGTCCGAGAGTCGGAACTCCACTACAGAGTTATGTCGCAAATTACTTCGGATTTTGCCTATTCTTTTAAGGGACTGCCCGACGGTAAGTTCGCCTGCGAGTGGGCGACAGAAGCTTTTGAGCGCTGCGCCGGGATCGTTCCTGAAGAATTAGAATCCTTTGGTTGGTGGAACTCCGAACTCGTTCATCCCGACGACAGGGAAATGTTAATTAAACAATTAGAAGGCTGTACTTTCAGCCGCACTGGAGCTAATGAGTATCGCATTATTAATCACAAAGGCGAGGTGCGCTGGGTGCGGGACTACTGGCAAGTGGTGTGGGACAAAACTTCTGAACGGGTTGTCCGTTTGTGGGGCGCTTGTCAGGAAATTACTGATCGCAAGCAAGTAGAATTGAAACTGCAACTCGTTAACCAAGTTTTGCAAGCCCAGATAGCCTCGGCGCCACTGGCGATTAACTGTACCAGCAATGACGGCAATACCGTTGTTTGGAACCGCGCCGCTGAACAACTTTTTGGCTGGACTGCGGCTGAGGTTTTAGGGAAACCTTTACCGAATATTCCTGAAGGCCAAAAGCAAGATTTTTACGCGCTGCTAAAGTCTGCGTCTAATGGCAAACCGCAAAACGGTTTGGAAATATCTTTGTTGAAAAAAGACGGTAGTTCGATCGATGTTTGGCTGTTTGCCGCACCTGTGCGAGATGCGGGCGGCCAGACTGTCGGCAGTATTAACATATTTTCTGATCTCTCAGAACGCAAGCGCATAGAGGAAGAGCGCCAAAAACTAGCAGCGATGAAAGATATGGAGGAACCTTTTTGGGCGCGCTATGTCAGCCCTCCAAAAGCTCCGAAAAAAAAGGGCGACGGGTAATTCTATCAAGCACAAGTTATAAGCATTAAAAGTGCAAAAGTGTAATCTTATGCTTGCAATATCCTTTCCGGTCAAATAACCTATTTGATGTGAGTCGTTCGAGCGGACATAATATGATAAATACACCGCCCTAAGCTGTTGTGCATTTAAATAGGGTGTGAGGATTTGGTGAAAGGGAACAGGAAACGGGAAACGGGGAACCGACAATATGTAATTTAAATGCTCGACAGCTTACTACGTGTAGTAGTTGCTATGCTGTACTGTGTAAAACTATAATTCCCTAAAAATAATTGATGAACCAGCTATCGAATTTATTGAGGGAATCTATCGATAAAGTGTCAGGTTTTTCCTGGTAAAACTTGTGGAAACGTAAATATTAGACTTGTTAAATACGCCACTAGAAGGTTTACTGATGCCCCGATTTTTCCTGACTCCTGAAAGTGGCTAACTCTGCGTGAGTTTGGCAAGCTTCACTTAACTCAATGTAATCTAAGATATTGGAAATTACCTGAGAAAGGTGGATAGCCGAACGGTGAGCTTCTTCGATAAAATCTCTCTCCTCTATGGGATCGTCAGCTTGGTCGTCTATGGTTAGTTGTAGATAGCCGATGATGTGATTTAGGGGAGTGCGGAGCTCGTGGGACGCCTTCAACAAAAATTGCTTTTTGAGCTGGGATAGTCCTTGTACTCGCTTGCTTTCCTTTTGGTACAGGGTGGCGAGGGCGATCGCACTTCCTACTTGCTCGGCAAGTTCTTGTGCGAATTCGATCTGGCATTGAGTCCAAGGTTGATCGGTCTTACCCTTCCCGGACGATCGACCCTTGCACTGATGCAAGCTAATTATGCCGTTAGCTTGCTCTTGGTAAGCGGTAGCCACCACTAGCAGCGACTGCGGCCCAAAATGGTCATTGGCTGCAAAGGAGTCTACTACCACCGGTTCGAGGGTGGCTAGAGCTTGAAGGAAATGAGGTGCTGCTGTGAGCGAGATTTCCATTCCCAGCATGGGTAAAAATGGTTCTTGGCAGTATTCAGCAGCTACTTTGACTTGCAGGCTAGAACTTTCATAGGGACAAAGGATACAGCGGCTGACGCCTAGTGTTTCTCCCAGAGTGTTAACTGTTTGCTGCCAGATGGTATTGAGATCCAAGGTGCGACGAATATTTCTGCCAATTTGGAGTAAAAGCTTTTGCGATTGAGCTGATATTTGCTGATTCATAGCAACCCTTTTTCTACTAGACTGGCAAAAGTTTACCACTCCGGCAACAGGGCTGGGAGTTACTGAATTTGCCAGCCAGCCTCTGTCAGACTTATGGATTACGTAATTCTACTTAAATATTGCCACAGACCGTCAAACATTACTAAGTATTTGCGGTGTCTTTACAAGATCTTTATGATTTTCACATAGAAGAGAGAGCATCCTGTTTTCTTAAAAATCCTTGACAGTAGGGGATTGAAAAGCTGAATCAGTGCTAAAAGTAGGCATGAAGTTCTTGTAAAGTTGGCGGTTTATGGGGGTTTACTCGGAGGTGTGAGCTTCCAGCCGACAGATTAAAGATGAGCTGTTATCCGTATCCCCCGGATTTGATTTATGCCAATTCTGGGTGGGGATCAGAAGTAGCGTGGGTGATCAATATGATCCCAAAACTCCCAAAAAGGGAGCTTGGCGACGGATAAAAGTCAATCGATTTTAGATTTTAGATTTTAGATTTTAGATTTTAGATTTGAGATTTTAGAATTGAAGCATTGACTTGCGCGAGATAAATACGTTCGGCAAGTTTCATCGGATACAGGTTTTTTATTTCTGGACGGATGAATCACGTGGCGGGTATCCTGGATGCTTGATTGTCAAAATTGATACGCTGGTGGGCGATCGAACTGTGTTTGTAGGATAATTACCAATTATCGATGACTTTTATTCACGAAACATAACTTACGAATACAGGAATATAGCAATTTTTAAGTGAGTAAGGTACACTTTGGTAATTGGTAATTGGTAATTGGTAATTGGTAATATCAATTCCGGCTGCGCCGGAATAATATCAAATCCGTCCTTCATCGTCGCGCGTAAAGTCTAATCAAGATGCCCACAAATAATTCGCGCAATTTTCATTTTTTTGACCCCTCCTTCAACAGTCAACAGTCAACAGCCAACAGTCAACAGTCAACAATGATGCCGGTTGCACCGGAATCGATATGATTAATTTTTAAATAGTGGTTCTTGATAAAGAGGCACAGTAAAAGTAACCGTCGAGCCGAGTCCTTCCCCCATACTGTAAAAATTTACTGTACCCCCCATTGCTTCTACCAGTTTTTGAGAAATAGCCAATCCCAAACCCGTGCCGCCGTATTGCCTGGTACGAGCGCCGTCTACCTGAAAAAACGACTCAAATAATTTATCCTGCTTGTCGAGAGAAACGCCAATGCCAGTATCAGCGACTCGGATTTTCACCATTCCGGGGAACTGCTGGTTGTGAACAGTCACCTTTTTCTTAATAATTTCGGCACTGATGCGAATTCCCCCTTCCCCGGTAAATTTAATGGCATTGCCCGTGAGGTTCAAGATTACTTGAAGCAGGCGTTGGTAGTTGCCATACAAAATAATCTCGTCCTCCACAGGGGGTTTTTGGATTTGAAATTGCAATCGCTTTTGCTCGACTTGAACCCGTGTAAAATCCTCAACTTGTTGCAACAGTTCACCGAGTTTGACGGGAGCGAGGTCTAACTCCATTTTGCCAGCTTCAATTTTAGCGACATCCAAAATATCGTTAATCACATTGAACAAATGTACTGCTGATCGGTAAGCTTCTTCGATAAATTGGTGCGCTTCTTCGGGGTCATCTGCCATGCCGTCCATAAGCAGTTTTAGGAAGCCTAGGATGCCGTTGAGGGGGGTGCGGAGTTCATGAGAAGTATTAGCAAGAAATTGACTTTTAAGTTGGGAAAGAGCTACGGCTTCGGCGCGGGCCTGTTCTAATTCTTGGTAAAGTGTAGCGTGGGCGATCGCACTGCCGACTTGAGCGACTAACTCGCGGGCGAATTCGAGTTCGACTGGACTCCATTTCGGGGAACTGCCGCAGCGGTGCAAACATATCAGTGCATTGGGTTGGTCTTCATAGGAGGTAGCTGCTACGAGCACGGAATGGCGGTGGAAGGGATCGGCGGCGGGGGAGGCGTAATCGACTGCTACTGGTTTTAAGGTGGCTAAAGTTTGAATCCACCCTGGCTGTTCGGCTGCGCGCAGTTCTAATCCCAGCATAGAAGAGTAAGCTTCTTGGCGGTACTCAGCTACTACTTTAAAAGTTTTCGATTGGAGATTTTCGATTTGAGTTGGGGAAAGCGGGGGCGAGGGGTAGCTAGCTATTGACTGTTGTAATTCGGCTGCTGTGGCGGTCGAATATTGCTGATTTTCGGAGGCTAGGAAGGGGGATGTTTCGAGATTTTCGCTGTCTTTTTTGTAGGAACAGATGATGCAGCGACTCGCGTTCAAAACTTGACCCAAGCTGTTAACAGTTTGCTGCCAAATGGTGGCTAAATCGAGGGTTTTGTGCAGGTTTTGAGCGATTTGGGAGATGATTTTACGATCGATTTCCGAGTAGGGAGGGAGCGATCGACCGGGGATACGGCTTGCTGGAAGCGGCATTTGTGGGCGGGCGTCCAAGGGGGATGGCAAAGCTCGATAGAGCATGAATTCTGGGGAGTCGGGCGCCAATTCTGCGGGTTTGTCAGACAGCAGCCTTCCCATAACTAATACTTTTGTAGCTTTGCCGTTTGAGTCGATCGCCGGAGTGAGTGTCAAATCGAAGAGCAAATATTGTCCGGCGTGGCAAAATGGATAGCTGAAGCGTTGCGGCACGAGGGTTTCGAGCGATCGCCGCAGGATATCGAGATAAGGCGCAGGGGGGATGGGTTGCAGGGTTTCGCTGAGGGGGCGATCCTCTTCGAGGGCTTCGCTAACGACAATTTGTTCTGCTGTAAGGTTGTACTGTTCGGCTTTTTGCCAATAAAAAGATAGATATCGACCCCTTGCGTCTTGGGTAAATACTAATTCTGCTCCTAACTCTTGAAAAAAGGCTGTAGAGGCGAAGCTCGATCGCCGGAAATCTGTGTTAGAGTCCATCAGAGTAGGGGATGAAAGTAGTTCGGATTTTTGAGTATTGAGTTTTTAATAAAGAACTCAATACTCCCCCTTGTTTGGGGCTTCTACTGTTAATTTGTGAGTTATTAATCACTTAAAAAATTGTTGGCTTTTTAATTAAAACATTAATCGCTCAAAACTCACAAATTGCAAAACTTTTAGGCTTCTACTATTGACTTTTGAGTGATTAATGAACTCATAAAATATTAATTCTTTAATTCTGAACTCAACTCAAAACTCAAAACTATTCGTTCTCAGCCGTTTTGGGTAATTTAAAGATAAAAATTAAGATTGAGAAATTAGGAATCTGCACCGATTAACTATCAACTGTGAAAATTACGCCAAAATATGAGGCTGCGAACAAATCTAGTCAGGGAATGGCCCACGCATTTTTTCCCTCACCTAGAATAGTTCGGAGGTTGTGATTTAGCCGAGTTCACTCGCCCACCACCTGTAGCTTTAGCCACGAAATCTGCAGGAGATCGCCCGCGCGATCTAAATTTCACAGCCTGCAGATTTGCGCGCGCCGTCTGGGGCGAGAGTACCTCAGTCGTTCCATTCACCACGGGGCGGGACTGGGGGGTTGCGGCGTAAACTCAGAGCCAGCTCGTCTTCGCGGCGCTCACCTCGGAGCCACTGCTTGATTGCTGTTTCAATGACTTTGCTGGGGTCATTCGTCAAGTGCTTAATTTGGTCTAGCAGTTCAGGATCGATATGGATAGATAGTTCCACTTTTTCTGACGAACTGTGGGAGGGTATACTTGACTGGCTCATAGTTAAAAAATCCTAGTTTTAATTCTTAAGTTTCAATTCTTTTGATGACAACCGACTGGACTAGATATTTGCAGTCCCTGATTTGCACCCCACCTTTCCTCAACCGCTTAACAGCTTTCTGTACAATGAGACAGAGAAAAGTTTTTTCCTTTTGGGTGTCCGGGCTGCGTCGGACACTTGAAAGGCTAATAACTGATACTCTTGAGGTTTGCCTCAGTTGTGGTTTCCTCTCAATCCCCAGTAAGAGGTTGAAGTAAGCACTCTACTCTTGCTTGTGTAATCATACAACAAAAAGTATCCTTTGCCGATTAGCTCTTAGATAAAAAACATGACTAACGTCCCTGTATCTCGCATTCGTAATTTTTCGATTATTGCTCACATCGACCACGGAAAATCGACCTTGGCCGATCGCCTGTTGCAGGCGACTGGGACTGTGCAGGCACGGGAGATGAAGGAGCAGTTTTTAGACAATATGGATCTCGAACGCGAACGCGGCATTACGATCAAGCTGCAAGCGGCTCGGATGAATTATACTGCCAAGGACGGTCAGGAGTACGTGCTGAATCTGATCGACACTCCCGGACACGTGGACTTTTCTTACGAGGTGTCGCGATCGCTCGCTGCTTGCGAAGGGGCGCTGCTGGTGGTAGACGCATCTCAAGGCGTAGAAGCACAAACCCTGGCAAATGTCTACCTTGCCTTGGGAAACAATCTGGAAATTATTCCAGTTTTAAATAAAATTGACCTGCCGGGGGCAGAACCGGAACGGGTAAAAGGGGAAATTGAAGAAATTATCGGTCTGGACTGTAGCGGGGCAATTGAGGCTTCGGCTAAGGAAGGAATTGGTATAGATGAGATTTTGGAGGCGATCGTCGAATTGGTGCCGCCGCCGCAGGATACTGTTGACAAACCGCTCAGGGCGCTAATTTTTGACAGTTATTACGACGCTTATCGCGGGGTAATTGTGTATTTCCGGGTGATGGACGGAAGTGTCAAAAAGGGCGATCGGGTTTTGTTGATGGTTTCGGGTAAGGAATATGTCATCGATGAATTGGGCATCCTTTCACCGACTCAAGTTCCTGTAGACGAACTGCACGCGGGAGAAGTGGGTTATCTGGGCGCGGCAATTAAAGCCGTAGCTGATGCTCGCGTCGGCGATACGATTACTTTGGTCAAAAAGCCGGCACCGGAGCCTTGGCCGGGTTATACAGAAGCAAAACCGATGGTTTTTTGCGGCTTGTTCCCGATCGATGCTGACCAATTTCCAGATTTGCGGGAAGCTTTAGAAAAACTAGAACTCAACGATGCGGCGCTTTCTTACGAACCGGAAACTTCCAGCGCGATGGGATTTGGTTTCCGCTGCGGTTTCTTGGGTTTGCTGCACATGGAAATTGTGCAAGAAAGACTGGAGAGAGAATACAATTTGGATTTGATTGTTACGGCTCCTTCTGTGGTTTATCAAATCACAACAATTAAAGGGGAAGTGTTAACAATTGACAATCCCAGCCACTTGCCAGATCCTCAGTATCGCGAGAAAATTGAGGAACCTTATGTACGGGTAGAAATGCTGTCGCCGGAAACTTATGTGGGCGCGCTGATGGAACTGTCTCAAAGTCGGCGGGGCATTTTTATGGATATGAAGTATCTGAGTCAAGGCCGGACTACGCTGGTTTACGAGTTGCCTTTGGCGGAGGTGGTGACGGACTTTTTCGATCAGATGAAATCGCGATCGCGCGGTTATGCGAGCATGGAGTATCACCTCATCGGTTATCGCGAAAATCCGTTGGTGAAAATGGACATTTTAATTAATGGCGATCCGGTTGATGCTTTGGCGATGATCGTACACCGGGATAAGGCTTATAATGTGGGCCGCGGGTTGACTGAAAAACTGAAGGAGTTGATTCCCCGCCACCAATTTAAGGTGCCGATTCAAGCGACAATTGGCGCGAAGGTGATTGCTTCGGAACACATTCCGGCTTTGCGGAAGGATGTGTTGGCGAAGTGTTACGGCGGTGATATTTCGCGGAAGAAGAAGTTGCTGCAAAAGCAGGCGAAGGGTAAGAAGCGGATGAAGTCTGTGGGTACTGTGGATGTGCCACAGGAGGCTTTTATGGCTGTGCTGAAGCTCGATCGAGATTCGTAATCTGTGTGGCTTTTTGTTAGGAACAGGCAAGATGCCTGTTCCACAAAGAGTCAGTTTTTTGTAGTTGTTTGCAGTCATCTAGAACAGGCAAGATGCCTGTTCCACAAAGAGTCAGTTTTCTTGTGGCATTTTGTCAGGAACAGGCAAGATGCCTGTTCCACAAAGA
>NZ_JAUBTV010000003.1:35225-166627 GCF_036705145.1 Microcoleus sp. B5-D4
GTCTGTTTTTTGTAGTTGTTTGCAGTCATCTAGAACAGGCAAGATGCCTGTTCCACAAAGAGTCAGTTTGATTGTGGCATTTTGTCAGGAACAGGCAAGATGCCTGTTCCACAAAGAGTCTGTTTTTTGTAGTTGTTTGCAGTCATCTAGAACAGGCAAGATGCCTGTTCCACAAAGAGTCAGTTTGATTGTGGGATGGGCATCTTGCCCGTCCCTGTGGGGGTCCAGAAACTTTTTTTCGGAGTGCGTCTAGGACTGTTTAAATCCCGACAAATACAAAGAGTTAGGGAAGTTAGATTAAGAGCGATTCCCTACGGGATAACTACGCTTCACGCACTTTTGGGGATTAAGGGCGATCGCACTGTGGCATAATAAAGTTTACTTTTCAGAGCCAGAATTTATCAAATAGAATTAGGAACAATATGACAGCGCAGCCACTCAGTAAATTCATCGCGGGCGAGATCGCTTGATGTGACTTGTAATATAATTTGTTCTTGCTCTTCCACAGGTGCAGAAATCTCAAAGCCATTCAAAACTAGAAAGACTTCCATTGCTGCGTGACCGATGCGTTTGTTACCATCTAAGAAAGGATGATTTTTAATCAACGCAAATCCAAGGGCTGAAGCTTTTTCCACGATAGTTGGGTAAAGTTCCTCCCCGCCAAACGTCATGCGCGGCTGAGCTAAAGCTGACTCTAAGGCTCCTAAATTAGCGAGGCCAAAGGCTCCGCCAGACTGCTCGATAATGCGCCGATAAAGTTCTAAGATTTCTGTTAAAGTTAGATAGCGCATTACGCGAGCTTTTGGTAAAGTTCAGCATTCTTTTTGAGGACGTATTCCATAGCATTTTGGAAGGATGTTTCTGGTGGTGCGAGCAAGTTTTCAGCACCCGCAAGGAGTAATGCTTCTAGGGAAACGCCGAGGCGGTTGGCGGTTTCTTGGAGCTTGTGCAGGCGATCGTCTGGAATTGTGATGGTAATGGTTTGCATTCTGTTTGTGGCTGTGACGATACTCTGAGTGTAGCACGTCAACTGTCTGAGCAGGAGTTAGGGTTTTTGAAAGAGCGATCGCACTTTTGGACAGGTCGGGCGATCGTCCTTGACCAAAAAAATTGGTTGAGCTAAACTAAAATTTAGTTTAAATTGCGTATAGTAGATGCACATAATCAGCTACAAACGGGTGCGTGAATACAGCGAAACTCATGCTGATTGCGGGGAAGCTTTGGATAACTGGTTTAAAATTGCTAGCAAGGCTAAATGGTCTAATTTAATTGAGGTACAATCTGTTTTTCCTAAAGCCGAAGCTGTTGGAGGGTTTACAGTTTTTAATATCAAAGGTAATAATTATCGATTAATAGTTAGTATTGATTATGAAAGCCAATTAATTTCTATCAAATATATTCTCACCCATGCTGAGTATGATAAGGAGAAATGGAAAAATGACCCTTACTTTTAATCCAGATAAATACAAAGAGTTATTGTCTCTGTATCAGCCTAAAATAATTAGAAATGAAGCGGATAATGAGAAGGCTCTGGCTATGGTGGAAGAGTTAATGCACCGGGGCGATCGCACTCCAGAAGAAGATGAGTTATATGAATTGCTGATTGCATTGATTGAAAAGTTTGAGCAAGAATTCTATGCACCAGGAACCACAGCAACGCCTCATTCAATACTGCTGTTTTTGATGGAACAAAGAGAGTTACAACCTGCTGATTTGGTAGGAGTCATTGGATCTGAAAAAAGAGTGTATGAAGTGGTTAATGGCGATCGAGATATTGGTAAAGAGTTGGCCTTGATTCTGGGGAGTTTTTTTCATGTAGAGCCGAGTTTGTTTTGTAATTAAGGGAAGTGAGATTAAGGGCGATTCCCTACGCGATAGCTACGCTCGCGCGCACTTTTGGAGATTAAGGGCGATCGTACTTTTGGAGATTAAGGGCGATCGTACTTAATTAACAAATAGCCGAAGCAGGCGCAATTTCGCCGAGTGGCATCAGGAATTCTTGCTTTTCTTCGCGGGTGATATAGCCGCCATTTAGAGCCATTTCTATGAGTTGTTCGACAAATCCCTTTAACTCTGTTATAACTTGAGTTTTATTCAGTTCAAAGTGTTGATTTCTGGATTTTAGGGTAAACTGGTTTGGAGATAAATATCCAAATTCTTTGAAATTACAGCTAATTTTATCGTTGGTTAATGGCTGCAATTCAAGAGTAAGGCACACACTTTCAACAAATTCTATTTTGATAGGTTTCCCTTGGGATAACTCACTCAGTTTTTTGGGGAGTTCATCTTCTAGGAGCATACAGATATCGGGGTCTAAAAAAACTTTTAGTTTTTCTTCACCGATTTCTATGGATACTGGGCGATCGCATTCAAAGCAAAATAGTTTCAGACCTAATTCAAAATGCGAAAGTTCTCCTAATGAGTCATCGGGTGCGTCAGCATATTGTTCGCAATTAGGTTTTTCTAACTGGATTGTAAAATTGATATAGTTATTCATTTTCATCGCTCCTATCTAATGAGGACAGCGTAGCATCATTGAGAACAGGATAAGCAGATTTGAATGTTCCATCTGGTTTCCTTTTAATAAAAGCATGGGTAACATTTTCAATTATTTTCCCATCGGATAGTGAACTTTCCCAATAGAACGCTTAAAATTTATAATGTAACAACCGGGATATTTCGGTGTCACTTGTTCAGCTTTTACCCAGTCTCGATCGTTTAGCCACTGGCCTTGAGGCTGATTTTTAGATGCAGCCCTGCCTCTAAAATTAAGGGGTTTCAGTTTTGGGCCATGATGGCGATCGATATGATCGTAGGCTTTGATGGATTTTGGATTATGCCACTGAGGTTCTACTCCACTGCCTGTCCAGTCACAACCACTTCCTACTTCAATCGTTTGGTCTATTATATCCTGTTCTATAACTTCTGGAGTGTCTTCAGAAGTATCTCTGCCATTATTCAAAATAATTGGTTTAGTCCTAGATGGTATTTGATTGATGATTATACCATTAACTAATTTTAGGAGGGCGATCGCACTTTTGGACAGGTCGGGCGATCGCTCATCCTGAGAGCGGCTTGCATCTTATTTGATAGGTTTAATTTCGGCTATTGGCCGATCGTCTTGCAAGAGTACCAAGATATTCCCATCTTGGATGAGTTTAAGAAAGCTCGACAGATCCCTCTGAATTTCATCAATATTAATTCGCAGTTGCGCTGGAAATAACTGACTCAGCATGGGAAGATAAAGGAGGGGATTCATTAGCAGCTATTTCGCGCAGCAAATGCGTACCTAAATTCCGATTTTGAGAATCGGTAGAATGTAACATCTGGCTATATAAATTCCGGGCTAAATCCTGATTGAGGATTCCATAAATTAGAATCATTGTCCATTCTTTAGCATTAACAATCATCCGGTCTATGCTATCAATAAAAGCCTGCAACTGGTCTTTGAGTTCAAAAGACTCCAGAAAATGAATCAGACCATACATGACTTCATGTTGTTCGCATCTGTCATCTAAAACCAGATATAGTTCTGGCAAATATTCGCTGTTAAGATGTAGGGCAAGTTCGGCTAAAGCGTATTCAAAACTCATCACTTCCTCATCAGAGCGCATAAATTTATTAGCATTTAATGTTTCTATTAATTGAGTAACGTTCATCTTATTTCTCCCACTTTATCAAAATTACCCGACCATGCCAGTTTGTTTTTGTTTGATGACTTGTTGTAAATTCCGCCTAATTTGTGGTGTATACAGCCGATCTTGGCGATAAATCGATCGCACATCCCACACCGCACGAGCTAGAGCTTGCCGGGGTGATAGACTAAAGTCTGGTCTTTGTCCATAGGATTGTGTACGCCGATGACGACCACCCCTTCCCGGATATGGCTGTTCCATCAAGATAGCAATACCCTTGTTTCTAGTGTAACCAGAGATTCCTATTTGTTTCATATAAGCATCGGATGGAATATGGTGGGGTGTAAGGTTGTCTCCGGTGCGGCGACTTTTGTTCAAGTCGCCAAACTGTCCGACTGTGGTTTCACCTGCAAGTAATCTAGGTATGTTATTTGTCACTTATATTTTTGAGGATGCCTTTTATTTTATACTAAAAAATAGTTCGCTATTTTAATTAAATCATGGAAGATTACTTTTGGTGAATGGGAAGCGATCGCACTTTTGGACATTAAGGGCGATCGCTTTAATTCTAAACTTGTCTGACGACTAGACTAGAGGATCGTAAAATTCGCGGCAGTCAGAGGTTGGTCGTGGAAGACTCGGATTTTATTCCCAGCACTGATAGTGATGTCAGAAAACAGCCCTCCACCAGTAACCTGGGCATTAAAGAAGGTTCCAGGACGAGGGACTAAAACATCAGCTCCACTGCTAAAACCTAAACCAGCCGCTAGCTGAATTTTGTCGTCAGCCACTACAAAATCATTGATTTGATCTTGACCATTTGCTGCTCCAAAGAAAAACGTATCCTGACCTCCACCACCATAGAGCAGGTCATTCCCAGCACCTCCAATCAGGCTATCATTGCCAGCGACACCGTAAATGCGATCATTACCGCCTAAACCGTTGAGAGTATCAGGCAAATCTGTGCCAATGACGTTATCATCTCCCTCAGTTGCAGCGGTTGGCGTTGAATCTTGAACAGTAAATCCGTCAAATGTGTAGCCAATATCCGCCAACAGTGACAAGTCAACTTTAGTGGGGATTGATAACCCTGCACCGCCACCGTCACCCAAAAGAGAGGGCAATCCACCACTGCTCACAATACTTCTTAAATGAGATAAGTCAGGAGCGGGTTGAAGAGGCATAGGATTCCCCCCATTAGCAGCCCTGGCGTTGGGGCCGTCAAAAGAGCTTCCATTTATTCGCGCACTGAAAGCTGGTGCTCCATTAGTAAACCCGAGTGCGTGTTGTAACTCGTGCGCGGCACTAATGAAAAGGCTGTTAACACCACCGAAAGCATTAGGAGTGCCAGGTTCGCTCGGAGTGTCAGTAAAGTCAAATGGCGTTGAATCGACCAAATAGGAGATATTAGTATCGAAAGCAATACTCGCTACAAAAGGTTCGTAATTTACTCCGTCGATTCGATCGCGGAAAGCTTTTGGATCGGAATACCCGTAAGTTATCCCCGCAGCATTGATAGGACCAGCGCCTACAAAGATCAGGAGATCGTCAATTTCCCGATCTAAAACCACAGTCTCTATCTCTTGTGTAGAAGGATTCTGCACTGAAAGTTTAGTGCCAAGGGGAATGTTTTCAAATTCATCTTGAATGACAGATTCCCAGTAGGTAGCTGCGGATTCCAAAACAGCTTGACGGTTGGGGTTATTCTTGAAAAACCCAGTCGTATCAAACCGATAGTCGAATTCAATGTTAAAAGTGCTCACAAAAGAAGGGGCACTGGCGCGACCTTCAACTTTACCTACAGTTTCGTAGTGTTCCAAAGCATTTTTTACGCTCCTAGTAGAAATAGCCTTGGTTGCATCGTAATTCATCATTAGATAGAATTTTTCATCAAACGCTGTCGGTTTTACACGTGCAGGTGTCGGAGTCGTCACAGGTGTCGGAGTCGTCACAGGTGTCGGAGTCGTCACAGGCGTCGGAGTCGTCACAGGCGTCGGAGTCGTCACAGGCGTCGGAGTCGTCACAGGCGTCGGCGTCGTCACAGGCGTCGGAGTCGTCGTCACAGGCGTCGGCGTCGTCACAGGCGTCGGCGTCGTCACAGGCGTCGGAGTCGTCACAGGCGTCGGAGTTGTCACAGGCGTCGGCGTTGTCACCGCAGGTGTCGGAGTCGTCACAGGCGTCGGAGTCGTCACCGCAGGCGTCGGAGTTGTCACAGGCGTCGGCGTTGTCACCGCAGGCGTCGGAGTCGTCACCGCAGGCGTCGGCGTTGTCACCGCAGGTGTCGGCGTTGTCACCGCAGGTGTCGGCGCAGGCGTCGGACTCGTCACAGGCGTCGGAGTCGTCACAGGCGTCGGCGCAGGCGTCGGAGTCGTCACAGGCGTCGGCGCAGGCGTCGTTGCACTTGGGGTGATTGAAGGCTTCGGCTCCGGTGTCGGAGTCGTCACAGGTGTCGGCGCAGGCGTCGGAGTCGTCACAGGTGTCGGTGCAGGTGTCGGTGCAGGTGTCGGTGCAGGTGTCGGTGCAGGCGTCGGTGCAGGCGTCGGAGTCGGCAAAGGCGCAGGCGTCAGACTCACAATCCCGTTAGAATCAGCAATAGTCAATCTGGCGTCACCCTCCAAAACGGCCAAATATTGCCTTGTTAAGTCATCCTGAATAATTGTGTAGCCAGCATTAACCCCTGTGCCCACATAAATCTTGAGGTCATCAAAGGCAAGATCGTTCCTTAACTGAATTACATCCTCACCCTCTGTATAATCAACAATGAAATCGGCATCCGAAAGCTCAGTACCCCCAGTATTTTTACCAATAAAAAAAGTGTCGTTACCATTCCCCCCAGTTAATGTATCTGCTCCCTTATCTCCATAGAGAATGTCATTCCCGAAGTTGCCAAACAAGCTGTCATTACCTTTACCACCGTAAACTGTATCGTTATCTATTCCGCCATTAACTGTATCCTCGTCTTCGTTGCCGTATATCAAGTTATCTCCAGCATTAGCAAACAGCCGATCGTCACCTTTGCCACCGTAGACGCTATCATTACCTTTGCCACCGTAGACGGTATCATTACCTTCATTACCGTATAGCTTGTCATCTCCTTGCTTGCCGTAGATTAAGTCGTCTCCATCACGGCCCAACACTAAGTCAGAGCCTTGTTGTCCAAATATTAAATCTGCATCGGGGGTGCCATTGAGAGTATCGTCAGCCAACGTTCCATTAATGTTCATGTTGCAATCTCAGTGTGAATACTAGATTTATCCCTATTCGAGCTACAAGTCTTTCTCCATTTCTGAAAAAATGACTTGCTAGCCTGTATTTTTAGATCCTGCGATCGCCCTAAATTTATGCGAAGTCAGGTATTTGCTATGTAAGCAAAACTCTTGCATAGCAAAGCTTTCGTCGCGAGCGCACTCACAAAGAACTCAGTCCGCAGAAGGCGCATGGCTGCCTCCCATTTATTTATCAGGGGCAAATCCAGAAAATTATGCAAAAACCCAGAAAATAAATTAAAAAAATTACTGGCAGTGGCCGAAACTAGAGTCAAAGTGAGAAATTTACCAAAGTTCAGCCTTACTCCCCAGTCATGTCGCTAACTGTAGTCAGTGACGGCTAAAAAGCCCTCCCACAAAACTTTTGACTTGTAAATTGCATTACTTACGCTTCGGCATTCACTTATCATACAGTAGCTGAGCCTGGTAATAACCTGACATATATCAGGAATTATGTTAGGATTACATCAGGAATGTTTAACCATGTAACCGATGGCACTCACCAACGAGCAATTTAACCAAGCAGCAAACCACTGGGACTTAGAAACCCTCTACACAGACCTAGCCTCGGCAAAGGGAAAGCGCCTAACCCCTATGGAGAAGCTACACTTACGTGGATTACTGTGCTGTTTCAGCCCCACCGAAATCGCCGAAAAACTCCAAAAAACCCCCAAGGGAGTTGAAACTGACCTCTGTGCTACTCTGTACAAATATGTCAAAAGCCTTGTAAGTAAATCCACTGACAAAATAGATAACTGGAGAAATATTGCTGAATGGCTTGAGGATGCTGGATATAAAACTAAGCCACCTGCTAAATTACCTATTCAAAACGGTTTATCTGAAAATAGTAAAGTTAATGTAACTAATATAAGTTTTGAGAACAATCAAATAAAAATTGGTGTATACCTACAAATAACTGTACCGCTACCTTCAGAATTGTCAATACAAAATCTAGACATCAACGATAACAACTCAAACTAAAATTTTGCCGCTATTCAACTGATTGGTAGGGTGTAGCGACTAAAATCAGGAAGCGCGATCGCACCTTTACCCGATCGCGCGGGACGATCGCACACTGCATTTCTCACAAAAGGGCGATCGCGCTTCTATTGTGCTATGATTCGATCGGAGCATCAGTGACTAAAAACAATAGCAAGAATTACCATTCAAATTCGCGACGAACTAGCGATTGCGATCGATAAATAGTAGTAGGTATTGCTAGTGCAACGTAACGCATCAGTCATAGATTAGAATAGAATAGAGACAAACGTGCAATCCCCCCGAAGTGCAATAAAACAATAGCCAGCCGATCTTTACCTATGAGTATCACCCTCACCCCCGAACAAGAACAACTCATCCAAGCCCAACTCGCTAGCGGGCGCTATACCAACGTTACCGAAATCATTGCTGACGCGCTACGGCTGCTGGAAAAACGCGATCGATACAATCGCTGGGTAGAAGAAGTTTGCGCCAAAATCGACATCGCCGCCACACAACTCGATCGCGGTGAAGGGGTGGATGGTGAAACGGCGATCGCTCAAATTAGAGCCAAATTTCACAAAGCTCGATCGGTATAATCCCTGATGAGCCAATATATCATCTCACCTGAAGCGATTCGCGACCTTGACGAAATCGCAGACTATTTCGTCGCACGCAACGTTGAAGCAGGCGAACGATTCATCGATGAATTCACTAAAAAATGCCGCTACTTGACACAATTTCCTCTGATGGGACGCACTTATAGTCAACTTCGCCCCTACTTGCGCGGTATTCCTGTGCAAAACTACATTATCTTTTACCGCATCGCGAACGATGGAATTGAAATTATGAGAATTATCACAGGCGATCGGGATTTAGAAGCTTTTTTTGAATAGAATGGAGCATAGGTTAGGAATCAAATGACTGAAGAAGAACTCCTTAAGTTATATGAAAAAATTGATGCAGGTGTGACAGTAGTAATTGCCGAAGCATATGAAAAACACTGCAGACTAGGACAATCAATTAGTATCTGGCTTGATGGTAAAATCGTGACTATAACTGCTGCTGAGATTCCACCGCTATCCAATAACGACACTATATAATTATAATTCCCGTCGTCTATTGTGCTACCATTCAATGAGAGCGTCAGTGAGTAAAAAAATGGCAACAATTACCCTTCAAATTCCCGACGAACTAGCACTGCGGCTAGATACTCTCAAAGATGAGTTACCACAGATTTTGATGCTGGGATTGAGGGAAGTCGAAGCCAATCCTTCAAGCGGATTTTCGGGGCTAACGAAGATATTAGAATTTATAGCAAGTTTACCCTCGCCACAAGAAATATTAGCCCTGCGTTTATCCGACGATCTTCAAGCTGAAATCGATACTTTATTAGAGAAAAATCGCACAGAAGGACTCACGCCGATGGAGCAGCGTTTGTGGCAGCAATACGAATTTGTCGAACATTTAGTACGCATTGCCAAAGCGCAAGCCCTGCTGAAACTGAGCGAGGCTGCATGAGTAAAACCTACGTTTCAGCTAGTCTGCGACGAATGGTATGCGATCGCGCCAACGGATACTGCGAATATTGTTTAATCCCAGAAACACTCGCCCTCTCGTCTCATCAAATAGACCATATCATTGCAGAGAAACACAGTGGCGAAACAGTAGAAAATAATCTGGCTTTGTCTTGCTCAATTTGTAACAAAAATAAAGGCAGCGACATTGCCTCGATCGATCCAGAAACAGATGAAGTGGTTCGACTTTACAACCCTCGAAAAGATAGCTGGGAAGACCATTTTAAACTTCAAACTGAAAGTGGTACAATCCAACCTCTAACTGCGATCGGTCGAGTCACTGTGCGTTTATTGCAGGTTAATCGTGCAGAATATCTGGCCGAACGTAAGCTATCGATCAAAATTCGCTCGTTAAAAAAACCAGATTAATCGATCGTGTTCAAGCCACACCATAATTCGTATACGGATGCTTAATAGTATGAGTAAAATTTGAAGCGCAATTATGCCAAATATTTACATTATTGGCGGCCCTAACGGTTCAGGTAAAACTACAGTTTCCCTGAGATTATTACCCTATTTTTTAGAATATTTTGAATATGTAAATGCAGATTCGAGCGCGGCTGGAATTTCCCTATTCAATCCAGAGTCAGTCGCCATCCTCGCAGCACGCTTAATCATACAAAGACTGGGAACTTTATCAGACTCTGGCACCGATTTCGCCTTCGAGACAACTTTAGCCGATCGTAACTTTGGTCGATTATTGAGAAATTGTAAAAATAAAAGCTAGACAATCAACCTGATTTAGTTCTGGTTGCAATCTCCACAAATCCCGATTGAACGGGTGCAACCCAGGGTTGAAAGTGGCAGACATTCTCTTCCCGAAATCGACATAATTTCTCTCATATTGCTTTTCAGATAAATCGACCCCGGTTTTTTCAAATAAGCCCGTGAAGCGCAGCTATCCCCTAGGGCATCGCCCAACCTCAGACAGAAGTCATCAAATAACCAATAACCAGTAACAAATAACAGAACTAATGTCAAGAGTGTTTTTTCGGAAATATTGAAACTTCACTAAAAATTGCTAGCTGACATTTGCGAATTATAGCACTTTGTTCAAAGTATTGGCAAATGCTAAGTTAATTAAAGATTTGATGAAAGAGACGCAGAAGTGTTTACATCGTCGATCGCAATTTTGTTATTCTATTAGTAAGTTTCATTCGATCGACTGAATTTTTGTACCCCAGTCCTCCCCCTAAACAGAACGGCAGTTTCCACAATGAGAATTTTAGTCACAGGCGGTGCGGGTTTCCTCGGTTCCCACCTAATCGATCGCTTAATGGCCCAAGGACAGGAGGTAGTCTGCCTGGATAATTTTTACACCGGGACTAAACGCAATATCCTCAAATGGCTGGACAACCCGTATTTTGAGCTGATCCGCCACGACATCACGGAACCGATTCGGTTAGAGGTAGATCAGATTTACCATCTGGCTTGTCCCGCTTCCCCAATACACTATCAGTACAACCCTGTCAAGACCATTAAAACAAATGTCATCGGCACGATGAATATGTTGGGATTGGCCAAACGGGTAAAAGCAAGATTCTTTCTCGCTTCGACTTCCGAAGTGTACGGAGATCCTGACGTACATCCACAAACAGAAGATTATCGCGGCAACGTTAATTGTATCGGAATTCGGAGCTGTTATGATGAAGGCAAGCGAGTAGCTGAAACCCTATCTTTTGACTACCACCGTCAAAATGGGGTAGACATTCGAGTTGTACGAATCTTCAATACCTATGGCCCGCGGATGTTGGAAAATGACGGCAGAGTAGTGAGCAATTTTATTGCTCAAGCTTTGCGAAACGAACCGCTGACTGTATACGGCGACGGTTCCCAAACGCGGAGTTTCTGCTACGTTTCGGATTTGGTGGAAGGATTCATTCGTTTGATGAATAGCGACCAAATCGGGCCGATGAATTTGGGTAATCCCGGCGAATACACTATATTGGAACTGGCACAAAAAATTCAAAATACGATTAATCCAGGGGCAGAAATTATCTTTAAACCGCTGCCGGAAGACGATCCCAAACAGCGACAACCGGATATTACTCGTGCTAAAAATTGGTTGGGGTGGGAGCCAACTGTGCCGCTGGATCAAGGTTTAGAGTTGACTATAAAGGATTTTCGCGATCGCATTGAGGGAAACCAAAAGTAGAGACGGCCGATGGGTAGGGGCAAACCCCCCGTGGTTGCCCTCTAGGGGTAGGCACGGGGGCGCTACCCCTACAAGATATTTTTCCTTCTTCCTTCTTCGTTTTTCCTTCTTCCTTCGTTTTCATCGGATTTATTTACTAACTTTGAGGAGATTTCTATGCAGGTTTGCGTCATCGGTACAGGATACGTTGGTTTAGTCACCGGCACTTGTTTGGCCCACATCGGCCACCACGTGATTTGCGTAGACAACAACGAAGAAAAAGTTAAATTAATGAAGTCGGGACAGTCGCCTATTTTTGAACCTGGACTGTCTGAATTAATGTCCTCTGCATCTGCGTCTGGCAATCTAGAATTTACTTCGGATTTAGCAGCAGGAGTGTCTCACGGGGATATTTTGTTTATTGCGGTGGGGACGCCTCCTTTGCCTACTGGGGAAAGCGATACTCGCTACGTGGAAGCGGTTGCTCGTGGAATTGGAGCTCACCTCGACGGCGATTACAAAGTAATCGTAAACAAATCGACAGTGCCCATCGGTTCGGGAGATTGGGTGCGGAGGATTGTCCTCGACGGCTTAGCAGAACGTCAAAAACCTCACAGCGGTGACGGGGTTACTGGTGAGGAAGTAGCAGCAAAAAAAGGTGTTCAATTTGATGTGGTTAGCAACCCGGAGTTTTTGCGGGAGGGCTGTGCTGTTTTCGATACTTTTAATCCCGATCGCATTGTTCTCGGTAGCAACTCTCGGCGGGCTATGGATATGATGCTACAGTTATATCGGCCGATTGTCGATCGCAAGTTTGCAGAAAATCAGTCTTTGCCGGAAGTTCCTGTGGTGATGACTGATATCAGTTCAGCGGAGATGATTAAGTACGCAGCTAATGCTTTTTTGGCTACGAAGATCAGCTTTATTAATGAAGTTGCTAACATTTGCGATCGTGTCGGCGCAGATGTTACTCAAGTTGCCCGAGGTATCGGTTTAGATTCACGGATTGGCAACAAGTTTCTGCAAGCTGGCATTGGTTGGGGCGGTTCTTGTTTCCCCAAAGATGTCTCAGCTTTAGTTCACACTGCTGAGGATTACGGCTACGAGGCACATTTGCTGAAAGCGGCGGTGGAAGTTAACGAACGCCAGCGGTTGATTGCTATTGAAAAGTTGCAGCACGTTTTGAAGATTCTCAAAGGTAAAACCGTCGGACTTTTGGGTTTAACTTTCAAGCCGGATACTGACGATTTGCGAGATGCTCCAGCGCTGAATTTAATCGAGAATTTGAATCGATTGGGAGCGAAAGTTAAAGCTTACGATCCGATTGTTTCTCAAACTGGGATGCGTCACGGTTTGTCGGGAGTTTTGGTAGAAACCGATCCGGAAAGACTGGCAGACGGTTGCGATGCTTTGGTGTTGGTGACTGACTGGGAACAGTTTCGCAATTTAGATTACGAGAAAATGGCGAAGTTGATGAATCATCCCGTGATGATTGACGGCCGCAATTTCTTAGACAAGAAGGCTTTAGAAGCGGCTGGTTTCCAATATGTGGGGATTGGCAGATAAAGGGTGAGTTTTGATCAGAACCTCTATAGCAATCCTCGCATCATTTGTGCATTTCTTACGGACTCCCCTTGATAAGGGGAGGGTTGGGGTAAGGTAAAAAGTTTACGAATCCTGCAAGGATTGCTATATCTCGTAGGGTGCGCCGCAGCGCACCTTACAAACGATCATTTCTAAGCCGTAAGATGCGCCGAAACACACCTTACATTTGCTGGCTACCAACAATTGCAGGTTGAGCCGCTGCGCGTGCTTTAAAAATTCTCCATCAATGTTTTTTCTTGAGCGTAAACATCTCGTAGCTGTTGCAGCGCTGAGGCAGAAATTACCGATTTAACTGTAGCGACTAATTTACCCCACTCAAGTAAGCTGTCAACTGAAACAGCCGCTTTGAAGTTATACGTATAGAATTTAGTCCAAAATTCTGGTGCTTGTGTCCGTTTCCAGCGTTTGTACCATCCCACAAAATCTTGAGCACAGGGCGGTTTTACTTCTAAGATTGGGGGGAAATCGGCGTAGCTGACAAATCGACTCAGGCCTTTGGCATGAACGTACACCACGTTGTGGCAGCATTCGATCCGGTATATCTGTTCGGGTGATATGTTGAACAGGAGTGCGACTGTTTCTTCGGTGACAAATCTCGATCGCGGATTGACTCGAGACGATTTGTGAATAATTTTTGAGGCGCCGATCGTTGACGATCTTAACTGATTTTCTGATATCATTGTAGTTGCATCTGGTGGTGGTAGCTAAATCTATCTCTGCTAGTGCGATAGACAGAAATTATCGGTCGGGATTAATTATAACGGGCGATCGTCTTTAGTTTCGTTGACTCCGCCGCAAAACGGAGACAAGCCCCGACTTCTGCCATGAGAGGCGCAAAATTTTCGACCAACGTTCAAGCTCCCAGATTCATCTTTAGAGTCAATCTAAAATCTAAAATCTAAAATCGAATGGCCGGGGCGATCGCTTTTTGATATATTATACTAAATCCAAAATTTTGTAAATAGTGAATATGAGCAAAGGCTTAGTCAGATTGCGGGTTCGAGAGTTGGCTGCCGAGAAGGGATGGACGCTCAAGGAAGTTGCGGAGCGATCGGGCGTGGGCTACAGTACCATTAGCAATTATGCCCGTTCTCAGGGTATGGCAATGGTTGACTTTGCAGCAGTCCACAAGTTGGCTCGAACTTTTGATGTGATGATTGAGGATTTCGTGGTAATCCTCGAAAAATAGTTGAAGGTTTTGCTTAAATTCTAATGTGTGTGCGATCGACTTTTGATGTGACGATCGAAGTTTTGATGTAATGATTTCAGCAATTGTCGATCGCAACCAAACTCGATCGCCTATCATTAAAGTAACCCGCTTGGAGCCTGAAATTAGGAGAACCGTGAAATGCTAGAAGCTGCTATATTGGCAGGTCTTCTGAAGGTCGCTTTCGATGGGATAGTGGGCGCTCAAGCCAATGATGCACTCAAGCACCTCTGTTTGAAGGTAGTAAATAAGCTATCACGAAACGGTAAAATTGTCAATCACGATTTAGAAAAAGCGCTGAAACGTTCTTTCCTGAAAGCTCAGCAACAAATCGCCTCAGAATGTTATAAAGAATTGGTTGAGCCGTCTCGCAGGGCTTCTAGAGGTATAGTTATTTACTTGCCTCAAGACCGTCCTTATTTAGAATGGCTAGATAAGAAGAATAAGCAGTTAGAATCAGAATTAAAGCAGGTTAACAAAGAAACAGCCCCTTCTGGTATTCCAATAGAAGGTTTAGATGAGATAGAATTGCTGCTAAGTTCCCGCCACGACTTAAGCCCAAATAGATTTCAAGAAGTTGAAAATAAACTGCTGCAAATTGCCCTAAAAGATTGTGATGTCACACTTTATCAAGCTAAATTAAAGGAAAATTTGTTTAGCTTAGTATCTGCCTACTTTGCCGAGGAAATCAAGGACAATGAAAAGGTGTTCCCGATTTTTACAGCGCAAAGTTTAACACGAAATGATACCCAAACCGCCGAAACTCACGCTTTGATGGAACAGCTAAAGGCTTTGCTTGAGGAGATAGTTGAAAACAGCCGCCTTGCTTACCGGCCCATTGACTGGCAAGCTATTTGCCAGCAGATATTAGAGGAGAAAGAACAGCAGCGGCTTAGTAGCAATCAGCTAACTTTTGGCAACCATCAAATAGATGATGTTTATGTGCCGCTGGGATTGGTGGAACTGCAGAAAGTGACTCAGCGAGGCGAGGATGTTGCGGCTGAGGAAGGTTCGGATTTGTACCGGGAAAAGGAAGTTACCCAAAAATTTGAACACAGCGAGTTTCTTGAGCAAGTTATCCAGCAAGGAAGTAGCCCGAAAAGCAATGGTAAACGATTAGGAATTATTGGGGAACCGGGGGCGGGAAAAACAACGCTGTTGCGGCAGATTGCGAATTGGGTAGCGGCGGGCATTTCCGAGGCGATTGTAATTTGGGTATCCTTGGCGGATTTGCAGGGGAAGGAATTAGAAACCTATTTATTTGATAATTGGCTGTTGGCGGCTATTAAGAGAATTGGGAAGGCTGAGGCGACGGCGGAAATTAAGGATGATTTTTTAGCACAGTTTAATGCTGAGCGCGTGTGGTTGGTGTTGGATGGGGCGGATGAGATGGCGGTGGGGGATGGCAATCCTTTGGCGGAAATTGAGCGGCAAATTAGAACCGGCGGCTGTATTCAAAAGGCGCGAATTGTGCTAAGTTGTCGGCAGAATATCTGGGATGCGATCGGCTCTGCGTTGGATACTTTTGATACTTATCGCACTCTGGAGTTTTCCTATCCCGAACAAGTGGAAATGTTTATCGATAAATGGTTTGGAACCCCCCCTAACCCCCCCTTGGTAAGGGGGGGGACAAGAGAAGATGGGGAAAGTATTGATCGGTTTGGAACCCCCCCTAACCCCCCCTTGGTAAGGGGGGGGACAAGAGAAGATGGGGAGCAGACAAGAGAAGATGAAACTCTTGCTCCCCCCTTACCAAGGGGGGCTGGGGGGGTTCTTTCTCAACAGCTACGGGAAGCCGGAGAAACTCTTACTCCCCCCTTAGCAAGGGGGGCTGGGGGGGTGCTTTCTCAACAGCTACGCGAAGCATTAGCAGCACCGGGGAAAGAGCGAATTCGAGATTTAGTGAAAAATCCCCTGAGATGTTCGTTATTGTGCGGCACTTGGCAGTCGTTGGATGGGGATTTGCCGGATACTAAGGCTAAGCTTTATCGGCGGTTTGTGACTACTTTGTATCAGTGGAAAAAACCGCGCTTAAATTGGATTCAGCAGCAGGATTTGAATGCGGCTTTGGGGAAATTGGCACTTTCTGGGATGTTAAATGAAACTGCGCGGTTTCAGTTGCGAGAAAGTGTGGGATATCGGGTGATGGGTGCATCGCAGTTTGAGTTAGCTTGTCGTTTGGGTTGGCTGAATTTAGTGGCGAGGGATGCGGAGACGCTGGAGGGGATTTATGCTTTTTACCATCCGACGTTTCAGGAATATTTTGCGGCGTTGGCGGTTGAGGATTGGCACTTTTTCTTGAATCATATTCCTGAAAATCCGCAACATCCTGATGCTAGGTATCGCATTTTTGAGAAGCAGTGGAAGGAGGTTATTTTGCTGTGGTTGGGGCGTGAGGAGGTAGGGAAGGAGGAGAAGGAAGCGTTTATTAATGCGTTGGTTGAGTTTGATGATGGGTGTGATAATTTTTATGGATATCGTGCGTATTTTCTAGCGGCTGCGGGGATTGCTGAGTTTAAAGATAGTAGTCTTGCTGATGAGATTGTGTCGCAGATTGTTAATTGGGGATTTGGTTATTTTAATGAGGAAAAACAGGAGTGGCGGACATTTATCGAGCCACTTGCACCGGGTTCAAGGGAAATACTGAAAGAGACCGATCGAGAAAGGGCTATCTCAGCTTTAGTCAAGTTAATATGTATTTCTCAGATTGATGAAGATACCCGGAGGCAAGTGGCCGAAAATTTAGGGTTAGGGGAAATAGACAAAGATAACCGAGTTGCAATATCCGCTTTAGTTGAGTTAATGGGTACTTCTCTGGATAAAAATACTGGGAGGAGAGTGGCAGATAGCTTAGGTAACCCAGGCAAAGATAACTTAGTTGCGCTCGCCGCTTTAAAAGATAAGTTAGTTGTTGGGCTGGCCGCTTTAAAAAATACAGTGGTTCCCGCTTTAATCGAGTTTAACCCCAATCCAGGTGATGAAGATACCCGCTGGCGAGCGGTAGAAATCTTCGCAGAAACAGGCAAAAATAACTCACTGACTGCCTCCAGTATAGCCAAGTTACTCCTCTACAAATTAATCTTGGAAGATGCCCAAAATATGACTTACCCAGACTTTTATCAAGCATGGCACACTCAACCCACCAATTCCCCAATACCCGATCGCAACCACCGACAAAATACAGATATCCCCACACTCCTCAAACAACTCCAACCCACCGATAAAACCTGGGTCGTTCCCCTCAACATTCGCGCCCTAGAAGGCGAAACCGATACAAGCGCGATCGCCCAAGAAATCTGTACCCAACTATATCAAGCAATCTTCCCCGCAGATACAGACATTCCCGCAATTCGCAACGCCCCCGAATTCAAACGATTAATTCCGCAACTCAAAAATCGGCTGCAAAAACAGCACATCGCCTTAATTTTGCACTCCTGTCCCTGCGAAGATGCGCTTTCGTCTTTCTGCCGCAAACTCACCGACGCTCAAATGGGAATTCATATCGCCTGGATTACCGATACACCGCTGGAATTGCCCTTAACAGGTTTTCCGCCAAATCAAGAGGACTTGCCGAATGCGGTGCAAAATTGGATTGGGGAGATTGGTTCGTGATCCAGGCGCCGGACACGGCAATGCCGTTTCCCGAAAGGTATCACAAAAACGCGCGATCGACCAAAAGCAGATGCGAACCAATCCTTTAACCTACAATACTATTTCTAGAGATGCCATCACCGAGCCTCCCAAAGACTCCCTCAAACCATGCCCAAGCCAAAAAAGACCCCCGCCAAAACCTACACTGAAATCAACCTCAGCGACCCCCAATACTACTTCAACCGAGAACAAAGCTGGCTAGAATTCAACAACCGCGTGCTCCACGAAGCCCTCGACCCCCGCACGCCCCTCCTAGAAAGGCTCAAATTTCTCGCTATTTTTAGCTCCAACCTAGACGAATATTTTATGGTGCGCGTCGGCGCCCTCAAACAACAAGTACACGCAAAAGTCAGCAAATTAACCTCCGACGGCCGCACTCCCCAACAACAGCTAGATGCCTTGAACAAGCGGCTTTTGCCGATGGTTACTCAGCAGCACTCGTATTTTGAGCAAACCCTGCGGCCGAAACTAGCAGCAAGCGAAATCTACATTCTCGACTACATTGACCTCAATCAAGAACAGCGCAATTACTTGCACCGCTACTTCAAAGAACAAGTATTTCCCGTACTCACTCCCCTAGCAGTTGACCCCAGCCACCCATTCCCCTACCTTTCAAACCTCAGCCTCAATTTAGCAGTAGTAGTCAGGGACCCCGACACGCGGGAAGAATTGTTTGCCCGCGTCAAAGTACCGCAGGTTTTACCGAGGTTTGTGCCGCTACCGGGGGATTTGCAGTGGCAGCAGAGGGGCAAATCTCCGGTTTGGACTGGCGTGCCCCTAGAACAGGTGATTGCCCACAATTTAGAAGCTTTGTTTCCGGGGATGGACGTTGAGGAATATCACCCGTTCCGCATTACTCGCAATTCCGATTTGACGGTGGAGGAAGATGAGGCGGAGGATTTGCTGCTGGCAATAGAACAAGAACTCCGCAAGCGCCGGTTTGGAGGTTCTGCGGTGCGGATGGAAATTCAAGCGATTATGCCCCCTGCGCTGCGAGATATGCTGATGGAGGAGCTGGAGCTCGGTGAGCAAGATGTTTACGTCGTAGAGGGGCTGCTAGGCCTCAAGGATTTGATGTCTTTTGTGGGGCTGCCGGTGCCGGAACTGAAAGACCCGCCTTGGACTCCGGTTGTGCCACCACGCTTGCGGAACTGGGAATCGGCAAGGATTTTAGACAAATCGAGGTTGGATGCTGAGGAGGGCGAGGATATTTTCACCGCCATCCGCCAGGGGGATTTGATGCTACACCATCCTTATCACTCGTTTGCGGCGACGGTACAGCGGTTTATTACTGAGGCGGCGCACGATCGCTCCGTGTTAGCGATTAAGATGACTTTATACCGCACTTCTGGAGATTCGCCGATCGTCAGCGCCTTAATTGAAGCAGCAGAAAACGGCAAGCAGGTAGCCGTTTTAGTAGAGCTCAAAGCTAGGTTCGACGAAGAAAATAATATTAATTGGGCTCGCAAGTTAGAACAAGCGGGAGTCCACGTAGTTTACGGTTTGGTGGGACTCAAAACCCACACCAAAATTGTGATGGTAGTGCGTCGCGAGGACGATTACATCCGCCGCTATGTCCACATCGGCACCGGCAATTACAATCCCAAAACAGCCGGACTCTATACGGATGTGGGTTTGTTGAGTTGTCGCGAGGATTTGGGATCGGATTTGACGGATTTGTTTAATTATTTGACGGGTTATTCGCGACAGGTATCTTATCGCAAATTATTGGTGGCACCGGTCAATATGCGCGATCGATTTTTAGCTTTAATCCGCCGCGAGGCAGAATTCTGCCGCTTGCAGGCTGAAGGTGGCACCGGTAGCTGTGGCCGCATTGTCGCTAAAATGAATGCTTTAGTTGACCCTCAAATCATTGTTGCTTTGTACGAAGCTTCGCAAGCGGGAGTTAAAATTGATTTGATTATTCGGGGGATTTGCTGTTTGCGTCCCGGCGTTGAGGGTGTTAGCGAAAATATCAGAGTTATCAGTATTATCGGCCGCTTTTTAGAGCATTCTCGGATGTTTTATTTTTTCAACGGTGGCGACGAAGAGGTGTATATTGGTTCTGCTGACTGGATGCAGCGCAATCTCACAAGACGGGTTGAGGCCATAGTTCAAGTGGAAGACCCGACAATTGCTAAGGAATTGCAAGAAATTTTGGGTGTAATGCTGGCTGACAACCGCCAAGCTTGGGATTTGCAGCCCTCCGGACACTACTCTCAGCGGCGGCCGCCTGCTAATTGCCCGGAGGTGAGCTCTCAGCAAATTTTGATGGATATGGTTTTGAATTAATCATTAGTCATTAGTCATTAGTCATTAGTCATTAGTCATTAGTTGTCAGTTGTCAGTTGTCAGTTGTCAGTTGTCAAATTTGCAGTTAGCAGTGGTCGGTTCTTGTTAGCTATTAAGCTGTACTGCATTTAATTTTAACTTTTTGGGCGGGTTCTCCGGCCCACCCCACAAGATTTTTAGTAACATAACTATCCAAATTAAATGCGCGACAACTAATGACAACTACTGACTAATGACTAATGACTAATGACTAATGACTACTGACTAATGACTACTGACTAATGACTACTGACTACTGACTACTGACTACTGACTACTGACTACTGACTACTGACTACTGACTACTTAACTGTTAAAAGTACGCTTGAATTCTTCTAAGAGATCGTCAATTTCTTCGATCGCCTGACTCACATCTATTCTCATGGCTCCCAAGTCCGATCGATCTAACAGCCGCACGAGGGATTCCCGCTTGCTCTCGATCTGTGCTACGCGCTCTTTGATTGTTTGTGCATCCATTGTTTTTTTCCTTTGCTACTATTAACAAAAATATTTGACATTCCCCCCTGCGAACAGACGGGGATTCTTAATTCACCGACATACCTTTTTGGGCAAATCCTTCACTGTTTATATATGGGAAGTGATGAACCTGCTCAGGGTTTTTGGGTCTGTGTTATAGTTTGATTGTACATCAAAAGTGCAGCCCAACTTCAGCCACATTTTAGCGCAAAAAAGGCGGACGTTTGGTATCTGCGGGTTTATTTTTAATCATTCCAGCTAAAAATCGCTTCAGGGCCTTCTCCCGGTTTTTCATAAAAGCAGCCCAAAATCCCGGTTGATATTCATCCATTGTCTTGGCTAGGGCCCAGACATCGATCGCTAAGATATTATAAAGCCTTTCATCTTCGCGCTTGAGCGAGTTAATCTGCTCCAGAACCGCCTTGTTTGCTCCAGCAGTTTGTTTGTCTTCGTCTTTAATCATGTCCGAAAAATGGTTGAAAGGGCAAGAGTGTCGATCGCGATCGCCACTCTGTATACTTTGATGATACTGCCGATCTCGATTGCCTTCTGGAACCAAAGCCCCGCAATTAACACGGATATTTACCGATGGCGCGCCCGGACGAGTCCGGCTGGATAAGCTTCTGAAGCTAGAGACAAGACTGTGGATGCACACCGCTCCCGCGCTCATAGATGCTAGCAGTTTTTGCAGGTCTTTTGGCAAAAAAACTAAATTTATTCAAGACTTTTTGACAGATAATAATTAAAGTATATTATTTCTGTCCGACTACTTACCTCACTAATATGTTACGTAAAATTTCTTTAGCAAACCTAGCCTTAGTTGTTGGCGGTATTATAGCAGCAGTCGGGTTTGGAGCCTACTTCACAGACAGACCTACCCTGAACCTAGCCGGGTTTTTTTATGGAATTCCGCTGTTGCTGGGAGGTTTGGCTCTCAAAGCCGCCGAACTCGAACCAGTGGAGTTCACCGAACCTACCTCTGCTGAAGTTCTCCTCTTGCGAGAAAGTCAGGCCACAGATACTCAAAACCAAGTCCGCAAAGATATCACTCGATTTCGCTACGGCCAACCCGCGCACTTAGATGATGCTTTGGAGCGCTTGGGCCTGGCCCCGACAGACGAGGAACGGCCGCTTCTGCAAGGGTTGCGGGAAGTTGATGTTGATGGTGCTTATGGGTTAATTTTAGAGTTTTATTCACCGCTAATGCCGATCGACTTATGGGAAGAAAAGCAAGACAAAATAGCTACTTTTTTTGGGCCAGGTTTGCGCGCACAAGTGACTCAAAAGGCTGGTGACAAAATAGAATTGGCTTTAATTAAAAATACTCAAGCTTAAAGTAGTCTTAAGTTTTGAGTTCGTGAATTTTGAAGTCGCCCCTTAATAATTAATCCTGCATCAGGTCAGATACTGATAATAGCAGCAGGTTTCAAGCTGTCGCTATTATCAGCAAAATCTCAATCCGCAATTGAGCGATCGCGCAAATTAGATTTTCCTTAATTACAATAGTGCTTGAGAAGCGATCGGCAATCTTAAATCAGGAGAAGCACAAATGGTTTCGTCCCAAAGCAGGATAGGTATTATCGGCGCAGGAACATCAGGAGCTTATCTGGCAATTTTGCTGATTCAACAAGGGTTTGATTTTTGGCAACTAAACTCAAATAATGGCTGAAACTTTTGTCCAGTAAGTATTCTAAAATAAGATGCTTTGGCCCTCGTCAGAAAATTGGTCATCGTTAGCCCACGCGAGAAACTTAGATAAAAACTTAAATAAAATAGGTTTTTTCGCTCCCCTGAAAGAAACCGGGTTGCAGGCTTAAGCAAATTCATGTTTTTAGAGAAACTGGAGGCAAGTTAAGGATAAACAGAGTTAATCAGCCTTAACAAACAAGCGAGAACGAGTAATAAAACGCTCTCCATCCTGCCCTTCCAGGGAAAAATCGCTGCCTCCTGGCCCCGATGCCACGTCTATAATTAACTGCGTGTGCTGCCAATATTTGTATTGCTGCGCTGCAATATAAAAGGGACAACCGCCTATTTCGCCCAGCAATACGTCACCATCACCGATTATCAATTCGCCATCGGGAAAGCACATGGGGGAACTACCGTCGCAGCAGCCGCCGGATTGGTGAAACATCAATTCTCCGTGTTGAGTTTTGAGATGATTGATTAATTTTAAAGCGGCTTCTGTTGCGGTGACTTTTGCAGTTTCCATTGCAGTCTGTTTGTGTAGCAATTTTATTTAGTTTATGAATGAGATTTTTTTAATGAACCGCAGAGGGCGCAGAGGACGCAGAGAAAGAGAGGAAAGAGAGAAAGAAGGAGTTGACGAATCCTTGAAGTGTGTCTTTTTTCTTTCTTCCTTCCCAATGACTAAAACCTTAGAAAAAACCTAAAGCTTTGGGGCTGTAGCTGACCAACAAATTCTTGGTTTGCTGGTAGTGATCTAACATCATTTTGTGATTTTCGCGACCGATTCCAGATGATTTGTAGCCGCCGAATGCTGCGTGGGCCGGATATAGGTGATAGCAGTTTGTCCACACGCGGCCTGCTTGAACGGCGCGGCCCATGCGGTAGGCGGTGTTGATGTCGCGAGTCCAAACTCCGGCACCTAAACCGTAGAGAGTGTCGTTGGCAATTTCTAATGCTTCGGCTTCGTCTTTGAAGGTGGTGACTGCTAATACGGGGCCGAAGATTTCTTCTTGGAAAATTCGCATTTTGTTGTTTCCTTTGAAGACTGTCGGCTGGAAATAATAGCCGTCTTGCAAGTCGCCGGATAAGATGTTTCTTTCGCCACCAATCAGGCATTCTGCGCCTTCGGCGTGACCGATTTTGACGTATTCGGCGATTTTTTCCATCTGGTTGACGGAGACTTGGGCGCCGAGGGCGGTTGTCGGATCTAAGGGGTTGTCTTGTTTGATTTGACGGATGCGATCGATCGCCCTTTCCATGAATCGATCGTAGATTGACTCCTGAATTAAGGCGCGGGAGGGACAGGTGCACACTTCGCCCTGATTAAAGGCAAACATGACTAATCCTTCGACTGCTTTGTCGAGGAATTCGTCGTCTTGGGCGCAGATATCTTCAAAAAAAATGTTGGGGGATTTGCCGCCTAATTCTAGGGTGACGGGGATGACGTTTTGGGAGGCGTATTGCATGATTAGCCTGCCGGTGGTGGTTTCGCCGGTGAAGGCGACTTTGGCAATCCGGGGACTGGTGGCGAGGGTTTTGCCGATTTCGGCGCCGGGCCCGTTAATGACGTTGATTACGCCGTCTGGTACTAAGTCGGCGATGATTTCCATCAGTACCAAGATTGAGGCGGGGGTGGGGCCTGCTGGTTTGAGCACGACGCAGTTGCCGGCGGCGAGGGCTGGGGCGAGTTTCCAGGCAGCCATTAATATCGGGAAGTTCCACGGGATGATTTGTCCGATGACGCCTAGGGGTTCGTGGAAGTGGTAGGCGACTGTTGTTCCGTCGAGTTCGCCGATCGAGCCTTCTTGAGCTCGGATGCAGCTTGCGAAGTAGCGGAAATGGTCGATCGCCAGTGGTATGTCTGCGAGGCGGGTTTCGCGAATTGGTTTACCGTTGTCCCAGGTTTCGGCGATGGCGAGGCGATCGAGGTTTTCTTCGATGCGATCGGCTATTTTGTGTAAAACCCGCGCCCTATCGGCTGGGGAAGTCTTACCCCACTTGTCTTTCGCGGCGTGGGCGGCATCTAGTGCCAATTCTACATCCTCGGCGCTCGATCGGGGGATTTGACAAATTGATTTGCCTGTAATTGGAGACAGGTTTTCCGAGTATTTCCCTTTCACCGGTGGCACCCACTTGCCGCCGATAAAGTTGTCGTAGCGAGTTTGAAAAATCGACTGACTGCCGGATTGAACAGGTGCTGCTACTACCATTTTATTACCTGATTAAAATTTGTTTTCGCGGACGCTTAAAATCTCTTGCATATCAACTATCGTCTATTTTCCTGAACTTCGGTCAGTTCATATACAAATTTTTACATTCTTCCAATATTTTGCAGTCCCTGTAGGGGCGGGTTCACAAACAATCCCCGTCTAAAACCAACCATCTCAAAAACCCGCCCCCACCCAACGGTAAATACTATTAATTAACTGTGCCGCAGCGGAAGCTCTATCCGAAATTTAGTACCTTTACCAGGTTGCTAAAAACACTTTATCTCTCCTTTTTTCTGCTCTACAATTATCCGATAGCTGAGAGGAATTATTGACGACATGGCTGGTTCTGGCAACCAACAAGGGAGCCGAAACTGGCGCTGTGATATCTTTGCTAATTGCCCTGTCGTTATCAGCCACCTCAATATAAATCCCCTGAGTATCAACCACCTGAGTTCCCACCCAAATCACCAGTTTAAATTTGATTGATTGCAACTCTTACAACTGTTGAGCTGACTCTTTTAAAGCATCGGTCGTGTGATTGATAATATTCAGAAAAGCTTGATTGAGTAGACCTGCATCACACTCAATCTGTGGCAAATTGCCGACTTGTTTCATCAGCTTGATGTCTCGCCTTCCCTCGCCAGCCGTGTTGCAACAACAAAAGAGTATTTTCTAAACCGTCAGAAATATCGCATAACTGCCAGCCCGATCGCCCTTTCCATGAATCGACGATCGTAGATTGACTCCTGAATTAAGCCCTAGGAGGGACGGGTGCACACTTCAGCTTGATTGAAGGGAAGCATGACTCCCTGCGTGCGATCGTCCCAATCTAGGATACAACGGCTTTGAAAACACGCCCTAGGGATTCAAGAGACAGCGGATCATGGTGTCCTGGGTGTTGACTTCTCCTTTTTAGAGGTTCTCAAAAATTTCTTTTCATTCCCCCTTGACACTCCAGTGGACTGGATACTGCAAGATAGGATTAACCCCTCAAAGGAAAGGAGAAATACAACCACAACACTACAGCTAAAAGTCTCTAACATGGCGTGTTCAGCTTGCGGTGAAACCATTACCAAAGCCATCAACACAGTAGATGCCGCCGCAAATGTTCAGAGACATCCCAAGACCAAACTGGTCAATATCTAAACTCAAGCATCTGAAGCCACCATTACAGAGGAAATTACAGCGGCAGGTTATTCCGTTACCTGTCACTAAAGATTTCTCAGACCCATTTTAAGGATGAAAAATAAGGAGGTTTTGTATGGAAAACGCCACTCTGAAACTGCGGGGCATGAGTTGTGCCTCCTGTGCCAATACAATCGAAGATGCAATTAGTTCTGTTCCGGGTGTGGAGGCCTGTAACGTCAACTTTGGCACTGAACAAGCGACAGTCATCTATGACCCGCAACAAACCAATTTAGGTATCATTCAGGATGCAGTTGATGCAGCCGGATATGTTGCTAAACCGCTGAAAGCAGAAGATTTATCTACAAATAATGATGCCGAACAGCAGGAAAGACTTGCAGAAACTCAACAGTTACTCCAAAAACTTTGGTTTGGTGGCATAGTCAGCGCCATTCTATTAATTGGTTCTCTGCCAATGATGACAGGATTATCAATTCCTTTCATCCCGACATGGTTGCACAATTCCTGGCTGCAATTAATATTAACCTCACCCGTGCAACTTTGGTGTGGTCGTGCCTTTTATATTAATGCTTGGAAAGCTCTCAAGCGTCATGCAGCCACGATGGATACTTTAGTCACAGTGGGTACGGGTGCTGCATATTTCTACTCCATCTTTGCCACCCTATTTCCGACATTTTTTACCACTCAGCGGTTAACAGCCGATGTTTATTACGAAGCATCGGCGGTGATTATTACCCTGATTTTGTTGGGACGGCTACTAGAGAATCGCGCTAAAGGACAAACCTCAGAGGCGATGCGTAAACTGATGGGATTACAAGCAAAAACTGCCCGTGTAATTCGCAACGACCAAGAGATAGATATTCCCATCTCTGAAGTTATTTTAGAGGAAATAATCTTGGTGCGTCCTGGTGAAAAAATCCCGGTAGACGGCGAGATTGTTGATGGCTCCTCAACGATAGATGAAGCAATGGTGACAGGCGAAAGTTTACCTGTGAAAAAGCAAGTCGGTGATGAAGTGATTGGAGCTACTATTAATAAAACAGGTAGCTTTAAATTCCGGGCCACGCGAGTTGGTAAAGACACGTTTTTAGCACAAATTGTGCAGTTAGTCCAGCAAGCACAAGGCTCTAAAGCACCGATTCAACGATTAGCAGATCAAGTGACCGGATGGTTTGTGCCTGTGGTCGTTACCATTGCGATCGCCACCTTTATCCTCTGGTACAACCTCATGGGTAATGCCACGATGGCGTTAATTACCACCGTCGGTGTCTTGATTATCGCTTGTCCTTGTGCGTTGGGTTTAGCAACACCAACTTCTATCATGGTGGGTACTGGTAAAGGAGCAGAAAATGGCATTTTAATTAAAGGTGCAGAAAGCTTGGAATTAGCCCATAAATTGCAGGCTATCGTTCTTGACAAAACAGGCACTATTACCCAAGGAAAGCCAACTGTTACCCATTTTTTAACAGTCAATGGTACAGCCCACAGCAATGAGTTAAAACTTTTGCAGTTAGCCGCATCAGTTGAGCGAAATTCTGAACATCCTTTAGCCGAAGCCGTTGTGCAATATGCTAAATCTCAAGGCGTTGAGGTAACAGAGGCTCAGGAATTTGAGGCGATCGCAGGTAGTGGTGTACAAGCCTATGTTTCCCATCAATGGGTACAAATTGGTACGCATCGTTGGATGACAGAATTGGGAATTGATACCAAAGCTTTACAACAAGATTGGGAGCGCTTGGAATATCTCGGTAAAACCGTAGTTTGGCTGGCAATTGATGGCAACATAGAAGGAATTATCGCTATCTCGGATGCAGTCAAACCCTCTTCTGCTAATGCAATTCGCACTTTACAAAAGATGGGGTTAGAAGTGGTAATGCTAACAGGTGATAACCGTCGCACGGCGGAAGTCATAGCGCGGGAAGTCGGCATCAAACGAGTTATTGCAGAAGTTCGTCCCGATCAAAAAGCCGCTCAAATCGAAAATCTTCAGGCAGAGGGAAAAATTGTCGCAATGGTGGGGGATGGAATCAATGATGCACCTGCACTTGCTCAAGCTGACGTAGGCATGGCAATTGGCACAGGAACAGATGTCGCGATCGCAGCTAGCGATATCACTCTAATTTCTGGTGACTTACAAGGCATTGTTACTGCCATTCAACTGTCTCGCGCTACGATGCAAAACATCAAACAAAATCTGTTTTTTGCCTTTGTTTACAATGTGGCCGGCATTCCCATCGCTGCCGGAATTCTTTTCCCGGTGTTTGGATGGCTTCTCAGTCCAATTATTGCCGGAGCAGCAATGGCTTTTAGTTCCGTTTCTGTAGTAACAAATGCGTTGCGTCTCCGTAACTTTAGCCCAAAAACTGTTAGCTAATTTGATTCTTGCTTAAGAGGAAATAATGATGAACAACCAACTGACATTTCTAGGAACATTAGCAGGATTTGGATTTCTGCTTGGGGTAATTTCCGGTTCAATTTTTGGAGTGTTAACCTAGCCTATTTTTGCACTCTGATGAATGAAACATCGAACGATAGCGCGGGTTTAGTCAATCACGAAGGAAATTTACTAAATATCTTTGTTCAAAACCCGCTGTTACTCCCATAATCTTTTGTATTTATTAGGAGGTTTTCCAATGATCGGCAGAACAAGAATTATCGGTACTATTGCTAGTCTCGGTGTTGTAGTAGGAATGTTATCTGGTGAAGGAATAGCGCAAAATACCCATGAAACACACCCAACTCAAACACAGCAAAAAAGTCAGTTTCAGCGCATTGAACAACCCTTAAGTAACAAGATTTTAGTTACTCTGGCTGGAATCGGATTAATTAGTTTAGAACTTTGGTGGTTTCTCCTTAGCAAACCCAAATCTCAGAAAGCAGTTACAGCCAGTGGAGGAATTCAAGAAGTAACCATCACCGTTGATGGTGGCTATGAACCCAGCCGCCTTGTGGTGCAAGCGGGACAACCCGTGCGTCTTAACTTTCACCGCCAAGATCCTAGCAGTTGTTTGGAACAAGTCTTAATTCCCGATTTTCATATTGCAGCCGATTTGCATCTGAATCAAGTAACCTCTGTTGAATTCACACCTAAAAAAGCTGGCAGTTATGTCTTTAGCTGTGGCATGAATATGTTTCGAGGCGAAATTATCGCCGAAGACCAACAACTTGAATCAACGGGGTTAAATGAGCCTCAAACACTAACAGAATCGCAGTTCAATTCATCCCTGTCAACACATCCGCATGAAACAAAAATCGAACCTGAAGCGATGCAAATCAATCCACCTGTTGACCAGGGAATCCAGAAAGTAACTATCGTTGTTAACAAAGGCTACACGCCTAATCATCTGGTAGTTAAAGCAGGTAAACCCGTTCAACTCCACTTTTTACGCGAAACTTCCAGTGGTTGTTTAGCGAGAGTGCTGATTCCCGATTTTAACATTGCTACCGATTTGTCTTTGAATCAAGTAACAACCATTGAATTGACTCCCGAAGAGGTGGGAGAACACACTTTTAGTTGTGGCATGAATATGTTTCGCGGTATCATAGAAGTGCAAGCCGCTAATGTCTCTGACCCGGATGACATGGCTGCTCAAGCCTTAAATAACTGACCATCAACCAAGGGCGATCGCTCGAATGGCTTGTCCGAACGCCTACTGCTACCGAAAGTCGAGACATTCAGGCGATCGCCACTCAGTCATTCAAAAAAATGTCTAGCCCCTCTTGACTCTCCATCCCACTGGATAGTTTATCATAAGCTGAGAGTTGGATTCAGTAGAGGAAATCAGTATGTTAGTCCAAGAAAAGCAAAAACTCATTGGTTTAGTTGCGAAGGAAAGCGGCGTACCGATCAAAACCATTCGCTACTATGAGGAACTCGGTTTAATCAAGGCATCAGGCAGAACCGAAGGGAAATATAGATTATTTAATTCTGATATTTTGAATCGGCTAAGCTTTATTAAACGCGCCCAAACTTTGGGATTAACTTTAGCCGAGATTCAAGAATTATTGACGGTTCACGATGGGGGAGAGTTGCCTTGTGAACACATCAAAGTCCAGTTGCAAGATAAACTGATCGGTATCGATCTACAAATTCAGCAACTACTTATCCTCAAACTAGAGTTGGAAGGATTACTTTCAGGTTCGCCCAGCTTACTAGAAAAGGTTGATTCCATCATTTGTCCTCTGATTCAAAAACATTAGACTCTTCGACAATTGAATTATTTTAAGCAGTCTGTCAACGGAGGTTATAGAAGTTGACAGACTGTTTTTAACCAAAAAAATGAGATAGCTTTTATCGGGTCTAGGTAATTAGGTTATCATTAATTGCTGAAACCATTGTTGGGCTTGCTCTTCACCTTCTGCGATAAAAAATTTTGGGATTTTTATAATTTACCTCTTGACTCTCCAGTTGAATGGAGAATTTAAGATATTTTTAGTTGAAGTTCAATTAGTGATATTTGACATTCGTTAGTACAGTTACCTTACTTGTTTAGCCAGTTTTTAGGAGGAAGTCGAATGAACCGTTTTAACACTTTCAACACTGCGATTGCTGTTGTAACTACTTTCTTAATTGCCCAAAGTTGCTCGTTATCTACTAAAACCAGTCCAACAGCAGTAGAGGCTGTAACTAATCACCAAGAAGAACATGAAATGAAAGACACAAATCACCGACATGATGCACATTCAATAAATCACGCCAGTCATATAAACCAGAGTTTATTTGCCAAAGCAGAACTTACCACCCCAGGAAATATTGCTCCCAATACTGATGTGCCTCTAACAATTAACATTCAAGACTCAACGGGTAAGGCAATTAAAAATTTTGACATATTTCAAGAAAAACTCATGCACTTAATTATGGTGAGTGATGACCTTCACTTTTTCTCTCATCTTCACCCAAACTACAAAAATAATGGGCGCTTTGAAATTAAAGCTCAGTTTCCCAAAGCCGGAAATTATACCTTTTTCAGTGACTACAAACCGTCAGGAAAGTCCGAACAAATTTCTGTGCTTAAAGTTCAGGTTCCGGGAAATACTCTATCTCCCTCAGAAATAAACCTGAGTCACACCAAAACATTAGCCCATACTAAAGTTGACTTAATCCTCTCTTCTGATACAAAAGTCAAGGCAGGTGAGGAAGTAACAGTCATGTTTCACCTAGAAGATACTACGAATAATCAGCCTGTAACCGATTTACAACCTTACTTAGGAGAAGCAGGGCATTTGGTCATTTTACGTCAATCTCCGGTTCTCACAGAAGCGAATTACATTCATGCTCATGCCCTGAAAGGAACCCCTCCTGGGAAAATTCATTTTATGACTCGGTTTCCGCAACCAGGAATGTACAAACTTTGGGGGCAGTTCCAGCGCAATGGTGAAGTTGTGACGGCAGATTTTTGGGTGAATGTTATCTAATAACAATGGTCACGTTGTTTAAGTCTGCACCCCGAAAGTCAAACCTTCGGAGCCTTTTATTGCTAAAATTGAAAAAAATAGTAAATAAGTGCATTCATCATTATCAAGGTGACGATCTTGCATAATATTTATTAGCACCATAAGCAATCAGGGTTAAAACACTCAATGTCTGCTCAAGGGTTTTATCGTCGTTCACTTCCCGATTCTGCTATTGCCTTTTCCTCGGTAGAGGGAAAGCAAATATTTCGAGAAGCGTTGGCATTGGGAGGTATGGAAGGGTATTTTGCTCTAGCGGAACAGTTTCATACTCAAGCAGAACCCGCTTTTTGTGGATTGGGTAGTTTAGTTGTTGTTCTTAATGCCTTATCCATCGATCCGGGCCGCATTTGGAAAGGGGTGTGGAGATGGTATGGAGAGGAATTTTTAGACTGTTGCTTACCTCTTTCAGTCATTAAAGAAAACGGTATCACCTTTGATGAGTTTGTCTGTATAGCACGTTGCAACGGTGCTGTTGTAAAACCTAACCGTTACCACCAAAGCAGCTTGGAAAACTTTCGGCAAGCAGTTGAAAAGGTGACTACGGCGTCAGGTGATATTCATCTAGTTGTTTCCTATAGCCGAAAGGTATTGCGACAAACGGGTGATGGTCACTTTTCACCAATTGGTGGCTATCATCCACAGCGGGATCTAGTTCTTCTGCTGGATGTTGCCCGTTTCAAATATCCACCTCACTGGGTTTCTCTGCCTTTGTTATGGCAAGCATTTAAACCTGTCGATCCAGGGTAAACGCATCTTAACTTGAACCCAAAATATGCTACAGTTAAATCCGACTAAATTTCAATGTAGTTTATGGTAGTTTATTGGTGCTATCAATGGCAAGAGGTTTTAGTAAAGCTGTAACTTCGCAACAAAAACAAAAAGATTCATTGCCTTCCATGAATCTTTTAAATACCAGTTTTTTAGAGCATTTTGCCAACTTGAAAGACCCAAGAAGAGAAAGAAGTAAAGAACACTTACTTAAAGATATTAGATCGATTGCGATTCTAGCTGTCCTCAGCGGTGCCGACGGATGGGTGGCAATAGAAGCCTATGGTAACGCCAAACATGAATGGTTGAAAAGCTTTCTAGAATTACCGAATGGTATACCATCTCATGACACATTTAGTCGGGTATTTGCCCGAATTGAACCACAACAGTTTAAAGAATGTTTTTTGAGTTGGGTAAATGCGATAGTCGGGGAATTAGAACTAAACGTGATTGCCATTGATGGCAAAACGATGAAACAATCTTATGACCGAAATGACCAGCGAAAAGCGCTATATATAGTTACTGCTTGGTCTTCATCTCATCAATTAGTTTTAGGGCAAAAAAAAGTCGATAAAAACTCTAACGAGCTGACAGCAATTCCGGCATTAATAGAAATGTTATAAATTGCTGGAAGTGTAATAACCATCGATGCTATGGGATGTCAAAAAGACATAACATCTCTGATTATCAAGAAAAAAGGAGATTATGTTTTAGCCTTAAAAGGCAATCAAAAACTACTCTATAAAGCCGTAAAAGAGTGGTTTGAAGTAGCTAAAAAAGCCGATTATTTAGACAAAAAGTATGATTATTATGAACGAGTAGAATCCGGACATCATCGAGTGGAAAAAAGACAAGTCTGGACTGTGGATGTATCCGAGTTACCCCCTCTGCATAATCAAGAATTATGGACGGGATTAAAAACAGTTGTGATGATACTTAGTGAACGACGATTGTGGAATAAAACCACCACGGAAGCTCGTTTTTACGCTTAGTAGTTTAAGCAGTAATGCTGAGAGAATTGCTGGGGCGATCCGCAGTCATTGGGGCATTAAAAATAGCTTACATTGGACGCTTGATGTTACATTTTGTGAAGATGAAAGCCGGATTCGGAAACAGAACTCTCCCGAAAATTTTGCACTTCTACGTCGGCTAGCAATAAATTTACTGAAACAAGAAAAAACTTCCGGCACAAAGTATAAAAATGAAGCGATATCGAGCGGCAATGGACAATAATTATTTAGTTAAAATTTTAAACTCGGCCAGTTAATGCTCGAAATCTAATACCTATCTAAGAAGAAAGATTATCCGGCTTTAAGAAGTTTAGAAAATCTTAAGGTTCTGATGTAATCTGCTTAAGTGGGGTTAAAATTAATGATTTTAAGAAGGTGTTTTAAGTTATTTAGTAATGCACAAATTCAGGCTTTTGTCAAATTAATTTAGATGCGTTTACCCTGGAATCCTTACCAATCTCTGCTTTTGTCTACTGCTGATTTTTGCTTGCAGTTGGTGATAGACTTGATTGAGCTTTTTGTCTGGCACCTCAAACTCTTGACTGGAACAGACATTCATAAAAATTCATAGGGGATGCGGGAAACGAGCGTGGCTTTAGCCCGCTCGTGGGAAGCGGCTCGGGGGACTTCAGTCAAGAGTGTCTTTCTTAGTTAGCAGAATGGTGTGGATCTTCTATATATTTCTTAACAACTTCACTGCTAATATTGCCTGCGGTACTAACAAAATAGCTGCTCGTCCATAAAGACGGCAGTTTTTTTAATTCTGGAAATTCAGCTCTCAAATGATGGCTAGAACGTCCTTTGAATGCCTTAATTACTAGCGCAGGGGTGTCCATCGGCTTAACCGCTACAAATAGGTGTACGTGATCTGGTGCCACTTCCAAAGCTAGAATATCCCAATTTTTCTCAATTGCGAGTGCTAAGAATATTTATCGAAGTCTAGTTGCTACGTTACCGACTAGAACTTTTTTTCGTCGCTTGGGGATGAACACGAAATGGTAGTTGAGCAGGAACTTGACGTGGTTGTGGGTTTGATATTCTGGAAGGGGCAACATAAAGTTTTGTTGTTATGAGTTGACTTGTCCACTATAATCCCCTAAACTACATAAATCAATTTATTTTCAGGAAAAAGAGGTGGCTAGAATCAAAAAAACAATGGGAGTGCAGCAGGTATTGCTGTCTCCCACCAAAGAAGTTGAAGCCGTGTTGCAGTATCTCTGTCGGCAGTCTGGAAAGCTATACAATAGCGCCGTATATTTCGCTCGCCAGACATTTTTTAAAACTGGAAAACTGCTGACAGGAAAATTTGACTTGTCTTTGGAACCGTCAATTTCTAAGTCGATGGTTGCTAAGTCGTTGCCTTCAACACCCATGCAGCAAACTCTGATGTCAGTGACGGAGGCATTTAAAAGCTTCAAGGAATTGAAAAACTTGTACCTTCAAGGTAATTTACACTTTAAACCTAAACCGCCGAACTACCTAACGGGGTCTAAACTGTTTAAAGTAGCTTACCCAAATTCTGGAGGATTAAAGCCAGCCATTGTCGGTAATCAGTTGCGATTTTCTTTGGGCTTAACAATTCGGCGCTGGTTTGGGATTTCAGAATTTCTTCTACCTATGCCGTCAAACATTGATTGCTCAAAGGTTAAAGAGTTCACGATTCTCCAGAAAAACGGTGCTTTCTACTTGGAAGTGTCTTACGAAGTAGAATGCCAGCAGCATGATTTAGATCGTAGTCAAGCATTATCAATTGATTTGGGGACTGCCGACAATTTGGCAGCTTGTGTTGACACGCTGGGAAATTCTTTCTTGATTGACGCTCGCGCTATGAAGGCGATGAATCAACTCTGGAACAAAAAAGTAGCAACCAGGAAAGAAGGGAAGCCCACAGGCTATTGGGATAGCTGGTTAGACCGCGCAACCCGCAAGCGCAATCATCAAATGCGCGATGGTGTCAACAAAGTTGCAAAGTTAATCGTTGATCATTGTTTGAAACACGGTATTGGTAATCTAGTAATTGGATGGAACCAAGGGTTTAAATACAATGTTGATATGGGCCAACTGAGCAATCAAAAGTTTGTTCAGATGCCTTTAGGTAAATTAAAAGAGCGCTTAAAGCAACTTGGTAATTTGCACGGCATTAGGTTCACTGAAACAGAAGAAGCATACAGTTCCAAGGCTAGCTTTCTTGATGGAGATTCCCTACCCAGATACGGTGAAAAACCGCTTGGGTGGAAAGCATCTGGAAGGCGAATTAAACGTGGATTGTATCGTTCTGCTGACGGGACTGTAGTTAACGCGGATCTTCACGGTGCCGCCAATATTCAAAGAAAAGTAGCCAGTAAGTTAGGTGTAAAACTTGACCGACTGAGTAGACGGTGTTTGGCTACCGTAGCGAGAATCAGACTTTAGTAATAATCAAGTTATTCTGTCAGCAGAATGTCAGCGGCTTCAGCCCGCTTGAGTGTCAAATCTAGCGTGGTTTGAGGATTTTTGCAGTTAGGTTGTTGGGCGACTTGTACGGGAATGTTGCTGGCTTTGCTGGGAAGCAAAAACCCGGCTGTCAACAAAAGCAAACTGGCCGCCAATTTTACGCAAATAGTGCTATTTTTCAATTAGTTTCTCCCTTTTTTTAATCTTTAATTTTCTCTGCTGGCTGAGCCGATCGCCAAATCCACCAAGCCGCCGCCCACAAAGTAAAATTGCCGAAGAGAGTCATCGCCGCTTGCAGGGTAACGATCCATTCTAGGGCTGGGGAGTTGTCAAAATAGTGCCACGTACAGGCACACATAGCGCTGACAAGAGCGGGCAGCATTCCGGCGGAAAGGGCCCACCAAGCTCGGTTTTGAGTGACTTCGCCGTAAGTCCAAATTAACCAGATGGCGGCAATCCACTCGACGACGCTAGAGACGTGAATAATCCAGGTGGGAATTGACAAAGCGTGCATTTTTTGTATTGTGAACGAAGATGAAAGATTTATCGATCGGGACTTACGCAACTGTCATATAAAGTATGATGAGTCAGTCGATTTTAGATTTTAGATTTTAGATTTTAGATTTACTCCACAGATGAATCTTGGAGCTTGAGCTTTGGTCTAAAATTTTAGGAGCATCCACGACTTAAGTCGGGGCTTGTACCTGTTTTTGGGCTGGTCATACAATTTTAGATTAGCGATTCGAGATTTTATTAGATTTGCGATTTGAGCTGACTGATGACGTAAAGCCTTGAAGCTTGCTGACAGTAGCATTTTTTTGGTAGTAAAATCAAATCTCAAATATCAAAAGAATCTAAAATCTAAAATCTAAAATAGTTAGATCCTCCATCACAAACAAAGAAAAGAGTAGAAATGCGAGCAATTTTGTGCGGCTATTACGGTAAAGGCAACGGCGGCGACGAGGCGCTGTTGGCATCGCTACTGCAAATGTTACCAGATGGCGTGACGCCGATCGTCCTGTCTGGCAATCCTGTCGAGACAAATCAGCGGTACGGGGTAGCTGCGCGCGATCGCATGAATGCGTTCCAAGTTCTCGAAGCACTCCGCACCTCCGACGCCCTAATCTGGGGCGGCGGTAGTTTAATCCAAGACGCTACTAGCATTGCGAGCCCTTTCTATTATGGGGGTTTGATGGGGTTAGCGCAGCGGATGGGCTTAAAAACTGTTGCCTGGGCCCAGGGAATTGGGCCTTTGAAGCGCGAAATGACTCGCAAGTTATCTCAGCGCTGTTTTGCTGGATGCACCGCCGTCAGCGTGCGGGATAAAGGTTCAGCTACTTTACTTGCGGATTGGCAAATTCCCTTTACTTTAGCGCCCGATCCTGTGTGGGCTTTGGAGAATTCTCCCGTGTCGGGTTTGTGGGATTTACCTGCGCCCAGAGTTGCTGTTTGTTTGCGTTCTCATTATACACTAACTCCCGCGCGTTTGTCAATCTTAACTCAAGCTTTAGTTGACTTTCAAAAAGCAACTCGCACCTTAATTTTGCTGCTGCCTTTTCAAGCGTCTCACGACTTAGAAATTGCCCAACATTTGCACGAAGCCCTGCCAAAAAGGAGCCGCATCCTCAGTTTAGACGATCCGAGAAAATTGAAAGGAGTATTCCGGGGAGTCGAAATGGCGATCGGGATGCGCTACCACAGTTTAATTATGGCAGCATCGGAAGAATGCCGCTGTTTTGCCCTCAGCTACGATCCGAAAGTCAGCCAGTTAATGGAAGAGCTAGAAATGCCGGGATACTTATTATCAGAATTGCCAGACGATCCTTATTTAATCAGCAAAACCTGGATCGAACACTATGCCAACGGCGACGCATTATCGCCAGAAAGGATAAAATTTATTGTAGGGCGATCGCTCTTTCACCGCGAAGTATTGCAAACTGCACTCCAGTAATCTCATTTAGAGGTGAAATACAATGACAATCAGTACAGCCGAATTAAAAATTACCTGGGAAAAATTGCCAGACGACTTCATTTTAGACGAGGAACCTGTGGAAAATATCGACCAACCCTTGCTAGCCGCCGCCTTGCGCGAAATCCTAGAAATCGCAGGGCTAATTTTAACAGGAATATTAGTTGCCCCAAACATGGGAATTTGCGCTACATTAAACGGCAAGCTAGTTATCAAAGCTCCAGATTGGTTTTATGCCCGCAACGTCCAGCCGCTTTCTAGTCCAGAAATTCGCCGCAGTTACACCCCCAACTTAGAAGGAGAAGTCCCGGCGATTGTGATGGAATTTTTGTCAGCTAGTCCCAACGATGAATATTCGATAAAACCAACTTATCCGCCGGGAAAATGGTTTTTTTACGAGCAAGTATTGCGAGTGCCAAGCTATGCACTTTTTGAACCAGCCGCCGGAGTTATCGAAGTCTATCAGTTGAATTCATCAGGAAGATATCAAGTACAGCAGCCGGATTCAAACAATCGTTATTGGATTGGAGGAGTGGGGTTATTTTTGGGTGTTTGGCAGGGAACCAAGGCCGAAAGAACCGGATATTGGTTGCGGTGGTGGGATGAGAGCGGAGAGATGTTATTGTGGGGAGCAGAAATGGTAGAAAGGGAACGGCAGCGGGCCGATCGACTAGCTGCACAATTAAGAGCAGCAGGCATGGAACCAGAGGCCTAGTGCAATAATGAGCAATTTAAAATTGTCCCTTTGCAATTTAAGATTGCTCATTAATTAAAAAGTATTGAACAACATCGCAAAAATCAATATTTATCTGCGTTAATCCACGTTAATCAGCCTTCCTCAGCGGTTAAAAAATACATTCAGGAGACAGCAAAATTGGCAAGAGTAAGAGTGCGGGAACACGTCAATCCCCTATCAATTAGATATCAAGCATCTGCAAGTCCCCCGGATTGGACTAAAATCTATGCCGACTTAAATTTACCGCTGCATTTAGATATTGGCTGCGGCAGAGGACGGTTTTTGTGGCACATGGCGCAAATCCAAACAGACTGGAATTTTTTAGGATTAGAAATTCGGGAACCTCTAGTAGAGGAGGCGAATCTTTGGCGGGACGAAAAAGGCTTGACAAATTTGCATTATTTGTTTTGCAATGCGAATAGTTCCCTGAAGCCCATTTTAGAAACTTTTCCCGCTGGCACTTTGCAGCAAGTTAGCATTCAATTTCCCGATCCGTGGTTCAAGAAAAAGCACCACAAACGGCGCGTGGTGCAGCAGGAATTAGTGAATGAATTGGCAACTTATCTCGCAGTTGGCGGTGAAGTTTTCATTCAATCTGATATTGAGGAAGTAGAAAGGGAAATGTGCGATCGCTTTTCATCTCACCCTAGTTTTAAACGTCAAAATGGGGGCGAATGGTTAGCCGAAAATCCCCTACCTGTGGCTACTGAAAGAGAAATTGCTACTCTGAAACGGGGTGAACCAGTTTATCGAGCACTCTATCAAAAATAATGCTTGCTTTCGCTAACTCACCTTTGTCATAAATGTTATAACTTACATCTTGTACCTTGGTTAGGAACAGGCAAGATGCCTGTTCCACAAAACTTAATTTTCTTGTGGAACGGGCATCTTGCACCTTTGTTAGGAACAGGCAAGATGCCTGTTCCACAAAACTTAATTTTCTTGTGGAACGGGCATCTTGCCCGTTCACAAAGGAATTATTTCTAACTTAAACCCAAGATGGCAGCCACATCCTAATTTTCCATTCCATTTGCGACAAAGGCAGTCCCAAATAGATAGGCATCCAGAAAATAAAAGCACCCAAAACCAGAAAAATAATTGTTACCCCCATTCCTCGGAGTCGAGTTTGAGGGCTGTGCAGCCACCTGTCAACCCACCAAGCAAGTGCTAAAGCTGCAAACACAGAACAGCCCATATAATGGTACAAAAATATGCAGCGAGTCACCTTCACCCAAGGCAGCAAATTAGCGGCCCAATTAACTATTAAATATAACCCCAGCCACATTTCAGCAGTCGGCGGAAACAAAATCGGCCGCTGCTGTTCTATCGTGTCAACAGAAGCCTCGCTGCGCGTTTGCAGCCACACCAAAATCCGGTGAACTAAAACTCCTATTACTAGCAGTAAAGCTAAGGTTGACAGCCACCAAAGAAAGGGATTTCCCATTGCGTGAACGTCAAAAATTGCCTGAGTTGCACCTTCAGGTAAAGGTGGCAAAACCGGATCTGGTTGGGCATTGCTGCTAGCAGTTTTGTAGAAGTAAACTATGGGGCGCAGCATCAAAGGCCAACTGTACCACGTGGAACAGTAAGGATGTACATCAGGCCCGCTTTTAATCCGCTGGTGATAAGTCAAAATTTCCGTTTGCATCTGCCAGAAATTGGGAGTTGGATTAAAGTGCAGGTGAGGAATCCAAGAGATGCTATAAACTAAAATAGGAATAATAGCTAGACTTAAGCAGAGTTCTATAAAATTGAGTTTAGTCAGTTTTTGTACGGGACTTTCGGCAGGAATTAGAGGTGAATCTACCTCGCGGCTTTGTTCTTCATTTCCTCTGTTACCCTGGATAAAACGAACTGTCCAAGCACAGATTAAAATTAGATAAGTACCGAAAAGAAACCATAATCCGTTCCATTTGATAGCCGCAGATGCGCCGAAACCTATTCCGGCAATAACCAGCCAAAGCCAGCGCTTTTTGCCTTCTGCTTCTACGGATTTTAAAATAAATAACTGACCTAAAATTCCAAACAAAACTAGATAAATGTTGTTCAGCGCGTAGCGAGACTCAACTAAAAACAAACCGTCGCAGGCAATCAATAAAGCAGCAAGAAAAGCAAAGGTGCGGCGGGGAACTAGCTGATAAGCTAGTGCTCCCACAACTAGGGGAATAAAGGAACCTGTGAGAGCATTCAGCCAGCGGTAATCCCAAGGGGAAAGCAGGGAGCCAGCCATACTGTTGACGGCTGTTTTGCCGAAGGGAAGGTGAGTGCCGATCGCAATTCCGATCGCAATTATGTACTGGCTTAGAGGCGGGTGAGCGTTGAAAAACGGAGTTTTGGTGAGATAATCGTTGGCAAATTTAGCGTAATAAACCTCGTCAAATACTAAAGTGTTAAATCGCTCTAGTTCCCAAAAGCGTAGACTTAAGGAAAAGAGGAAGACACCGAGCATTGCTAGGGAAAAAATAACATTCGATTGGTTTAATTGTTTTTTCTTGATTTTCATAAAACAGCAGCCAATAATAGATACTAAATTTGAGGGCGATCGCTAATTAAAAATTCTTCACTTGAGAGTAACGTAAAATAGGACTTGTGCAGAAACCGAATTTTTCATGAGGAACCGGGTTTTTGGGAAACACCCGGTTTCTTAAACCCGGCTTCTAATAATCCTTGGAGAGTGCAGCGAGAACCAGGAGGGACTATTGTTTCACCAAATGCTCCCGATCTAATTGGCAAGCAGGAAGGAAAAGGGTGCATCACAAGGTGCGATAGATTATGATAGCAGCTAATTAGGTCTTTTTTGAGCGAGTGCTTATGAATCCCATACTTTCGATTTGGGGGCGTTGGGGGTTAGCTGTAGGTGCGACTATCCTGATGGGATCTGCCGCCGCGCCAAATCCCCAGACATTTGAAAGTTTTGCTGATTTCTGTACCAACAAAGAGAATTTGACCCCTGAAACCAGACATACGGTGGAGGTGTTGCTATCAAAAGCAAAAACACAAGAGTGCGATCGCGCTCAAACAGCACTGACTAATCTCACAGAACTTTCCCTGATTCGCAATCAAATAGTCGATATCAAACCATTATCAAAATTCACCAATCTGAGAGAGCTCAACCTCAGTACAAATCAAATAACAGATGTGCAACCCTTATCGGGACTGACTAATCTGAGATCTCTCGTCCTCACTTCAAATCAAATCTCAGACGTGAAACCATTATCGGGACTGACTAATCTCACACTACTTTACCTAGCTGACAATCAAATAGTCGATATCAAACCATTATCAAAATTCACCAATCTGAGAATGCTCAACCTCAGTGTAAATCAAATAACAGATGTGCAACCCTTATCGGGACTGACTAATCTGAGATCCCTCGTCCTCAAATTCAATCAAATCTCAGACGTGAAACCATTATCGGGACTGACTAATCTGACAGAGCTTTTCCTCGAAGCTAATCAAATCGTAGATGTAAAACCTTTAGCGGGATTGACTAATCTAACAGGGCTGTCCCTCGCATCTAATCAAATTGTAGATGTGACACCTTTATCGACAATGACGGAGTTGAATTTTCTTTATTTGAGTGGCAATAAAATTGCAGATGTGAAACCATTATCGGGATTTGCCAATCTGATACTGCTTTTCCTCGAATCCAATCAAATCGCAGATATCAAACCTTTAGCGGGATTGACAAATCTGACCGCCCTACACCTCAGTAGAAATCAAATCGCAGATATCAAACCTTTAGCGGGATTGGTATATCTGACCACCCTCGATGTCAGTAGGAATCAAATCCCGGATGGAGAAGCCGATCGATTAATTGAGAAAAACAAACAACGATTAAATCAAAAAACAGATGAAGCCGAGCGATTGCTTCAGGAAGCTAAGCGACTATTGGCTCAGGAAACAGCAGCATCTTACCAGGAGGCATTGCAAAAGTTTGATGCAGCGCGTTCGCTTTATCAAATGCTTAGAAATCGGGGCAAGGAAGCTGAGACGCTGAATATAATGGGCTTGATTAGTAATAGATTAGGAGAAAGACAGCAAGCCCTGAACTACTACAAGCAAGCCCTTTCTGGGTCTCAGACTGTAGGCGATCGCCAGATGCAAGCCCTCATCCTCAACAATATCGGCGCCTTCTACTATGCTTTGGGAGAGAAACAGCAAGCCATCGACTACTATAACCAAGTCCTTTCCTTAATTCGGGAAATGGGCGATCGCCCTGAAGCAAGTATCAACCTCAGCAACATCTCGAACCTACCCGCAAACAGCGACAAATCTTTGGTCAATCGCACTGCGGAAGCCACCACACTCAACAACATCGGCTTAGCCTACAACGATTTGGGAGAAAAACAGAAAGCAAAAGAGTATCTTAACCAAGCCCTTCCCTTATTCCGGGCTATGGGCGATCGGACTAAGGAAGCCACTATCCTCAACAATATTGGCATAGTCTACTATGATTTGGGAGAAAAACAAACAGCCCTCGACTACTACAAACAAGCCCTCGATTTGAGACAAAAAGCGGGCGATAGGCGTGGAGAAGCCAACAGCCTCAACAATGTAGGTAATACTTACTCAGAATTGGGAAAACTGGAGAAAGCAGAAGAATATTTCAACCAAGCCCTGCCGCTGTTTCGCACTGTGGGCGATCGTCCTGGGGAAGCCCTCACCCTCTACAATAGGGCTATTCTCAAAGGCGATCGAGGCAATTTAATCGCAGCCCTCACTGACATTGAAAGCTCCATCAAAATCATCGAAAACCTCCGCACCAAAATTACCAACCACGAACTCCGTATCTCATACTTTGCCACGGTACAACACTATTACCAGTTATACATTGATCTGTTAATGGAACTGCACAAAACCAATCCCAACTCTGGTTACGATCGCAAAGCCTTAGAAGCCAGCGAAAGTTCCCGTGCCCGCAGCCTCCTAGAACTTCTTCAAGAAGCAAACGCCGATATTCGCCAAGGTGTAGCCCCGGAATTATTGCAGCAAGAACGCAATTTACAACAGCAACTCGATGCCTTAGAAACACGCCGAATCGAAACTCTAAGCCGCCCCAATCATACCCCCGCAGAGAAAGTAGAATTAGACCAAAAACGGCAAACTTTACTAGGACAATATCAGGACATTCAAGCCCAAATCCGCTCCACCAGTCCCCGGTACGCCACTCTCACCCAACCGCAACCTTTAACGCTGGCACAGATTCAACAACAAATCCTCGATGACAATACCATTTTACTCCAGTATTCTTTAGGGAAACATCGTAGCTATCTCTGGGCTGTGACTAAAACCAGTATCACCAGTTATGAATTGCCCAAACAGGTTGACATCGAAAAAGTCGCCCGCAATTTCCGCAATGCTGTGACTAACCCGCGCTACCGAAACATTCCCGATCGAGTTGCTGAAGCTAACAACACGCTTAGTCAAATTATTTTACAACCTGTAGCAGCACAACTCGGTCAAAAACGCCTCCTGATAGTTGGCGATGGCATTCTCAATTACCTCCCCTTTGCCGCCCTCTCGCTCCCCGAAACACCCGGTAAAAATCGGAATTCGCCTTTAATTGTAGACCATGAAATTGTGCTGCTGCCTTCCGCTTCCACCTTGGGAATCTTAAGACAAAACTACAATGACAGACAACCCCCAACTCGGACTTTAGCAATGCTCGCCGATCCAGTTTTTAGCGGTGACGATGAACGAGTCAGAACCCAGTCTAATAGCGGCAATCCCCAAGCAATAGAATCAGTAAATCTCGGTTTAAGCCGCTCTAGCCGCGCCAATAACATACAGTTGAGCCGTTTAAAATTTACACGCCAAGAAGCTCAAATCATTCAAGCATTAGTACCAGCCAATTCTCGCACCGCATCTTTGGATTTTGCAGCCAGCCGCGCCGCAGCAACCAGTCAGAACTTAAGCCAATATAAAATCATTCATTTTGCAACTCATGGTTTAGCGAATAGCACTAACCCGGAACTATCGGGAATCATCTTGTCACTGGTAGATGAAAAGGGCAATCCCTTAAACGGATTCCTGAGACTTACTGATATTTTCAATCTCAAATTAGCAGCCGATTTAGTAGTGTTAAGTGCCTGTCAAACCGGAATGGGGCAGATCGTTCAAGGCGAGGGGATGGTAGGATTAACGCGGGGATTTATGTATGCAGGGGCTCAGCGAGTTGTGGTGAGTTTGTGGAATGTGGATGATGAAGGAACGGCTACGTTAATGTCGAGTTTCTATCAGGGAATGCTGCAAAAAGGGTTAACGCCAGCGGCGGCTTTAAGGGCGGCACAACTGGAAATGTTGAAGCAGGAAGAGTGGCGTTCTCCTTATTATTGGGCGGCTTTTACTCTTCAGGGGGAATGGCGATAAATTTTAGGGAAAACAGTTATGATATCAAGTTTAATTAATTGCTGATAAATCTTATATGGTAATTGTCTAGCAAATTTTTGCGATGTGGCAGAATGCTTTTTGTGATTTTTTTTGTACGCTGCTACTGCCATTCTATCCATTGCCTCACAATATTTTTTAGTTCCCCAGCAAACGAATCAGTTGCATAAAGATCAAAGTTATTAATCATCTCGCTTTTTTCTAAGGGAGACTCAGCTTGAAATATAGATTCATCTAAGTTAAAAAGCGATAATTGGCGAGACTCGTCATCCGATGGATTCTGGTGTAGGGATGTTTGCTGGCTGACAAAATCGCCCATCCGTTCGCAACCCTTAGCAAAACGGCGCAAAGTAGTTGCGATCGCCTCAGAACTATTATCAATTCCTATCCATCTCCTCCCAAACTCCGAAGCAACACTCAAAGTCGTACCCGAACCGGCAAAGCAATCGAACACTAAATCATCAGGATTTGATGAAGCTCGAATAATTCTACTAACTAGATCACGGTTTTTCTCAGTTGGATAACCTGTAATTTTAATATTCTGATTGTGAGCATCGCGAAACTCTAGCCAAATATCTTGTACGGGAATCCCGCTACTGCTATCCAAATATATCTTGCGACGGGGATTTCCTGTTGCAGACCAATATATTTCCCCTCTAGCATCCATTTCATCTAGTGTTTGAGGTGGAAATTGCCAATGCTTTCCTGGTGGCGGATTCATCCCTCGCCAAGACTTTCCAGTTTCGCCATTTCGCACTCCAGGCGCATGAATCGGAACCTTTTTATATCGCCGTCCAGTTTCCTTTTCAATGTATTCATATTCTTTGTTGGCGCGCTTATCTGTCCATTCTTCAACAGGACGATTCCAGACATAAGTATCTGATTTACTATAAAACAGGATAAAATCTGAAACATTGCCGTAAGTCTTTTTTGTGTAGTTCTTTGGATTACATTTTTTGCGAGTAATCCAATTTCTAAAATTGCGTTGACCAAAAATTTCATCCATAATCACCTTGATATAAAATGCCATTTTATCATCAAGATGGACATAGATTGAGCCGTCATCAGCTAATAAGTCTCTCAATAGTATCAACCTCTGACGAATAAATTCAATATAGCTGTTCCCTCCTAATAAGTCAGAATAAGCCTCAGTCTGAGAACGCGATTGAAACACACTTTTAGTTGCAAAAGGCGGATCTATATAAATTAATCTTACTTTACCTTTTACGGAACTATCTTTAAGTAAAGATGCTAAGATTGGTAAATTATCACCATAGTAAAGACGGTTTTCATTTGCCAGACTTAGCTGGTCATTGCTAGACCACAGTTTTACACATTCAGCTTGATGAGTGTCTAAAACTTCACTTGCCGGCACTTTTCCTGGATATGAAAAGCACGCATCCAAGGTATTGTTTAATTGGCTTTCACTAAAATTAGATGCAGCTTGACCCTGCGATTGTTTTTTTGAAATACCAGTAGCCATTGTCACTCCTATTTTCAAGAACGCAGCCATTCCACTGTAATCCGATGGGGAACCATACGCAGTGTCAATACTATAATCTTATCTGGCCAGCTATTTTCAATATTGGCGTAGTCGTCCCACATCGAGCCGAGTAAGAGACCGGGCCCATCATTCAGAAAAATTACTTTAGTTCTTAAGTTATGATTTTGTGTATAACTGAGGATTTCATCAGCGCAACTACGATAACCACCTGTTCGATCGTCTTCTTGTGCACCGCCTCTATCAGAATCATATCTTGCCAATCCTATTGCGAGCAAGTCATTTTCATTAATATCGTAAATCACAAAATCAACAGGACGTTTCGGGTTGGGATAGTTGACGAAGACATTTCCCATCAGGATATCTTTTCCAGCTCGCTCTGGCCCTCTGATTGCCAAGTAGGGAAAGTGTAAGCGGAATAAGGAGAAAAATCTTTCAGTTAGGTCGTATCCTTTTTTTCCGCGACTTTTGTATTCCCACAATAGAGCCGACATTGCCTCATCGGGAATTGGACGAGTCATATAAGCAGCTTGAACTTCTTGAACAGACCTAAAACGTGCTCCGAACTGATTGCAAATTTCCGTTGCCTTTTTTTTCCTTCTGAGCATTTCCACGGGAAGCTCAGGGCTGACATACTTGCGAAACACGCTAAAAAGTTGAACTCGCATCCATGTGCTGGGAACCTCTGAAATCTGTATAAATAGACGCACTGATGATTCAGAAGTCCTGAGTAATTGCCCAAACATTACTAAAACTGGTTCGTAAAGTTGGCAAGCCTCCTGCAATATATCGGGATAGTATTCTCCGGCAGTCAAGGTGATCCAGTTGTGTCCATCTGCTTTGTAGTCTGCAAAAGAGTTGCGTCTTCCCGAACTCATATCACTCATTCCTCATCTCACAATTAACTCCTTCATAAAGTTCCTTAATTGAATTTGAAACCCGATCGCACGCCGCCAATGAAAACTAATCTAACATCATACCAAAAAAAAGCGGTTCTGCTTGTCGCAGAACCGCCGTCACAGAGGATGAAAAATCAAAACTTAACGCACAACGCCCTGTACTGAAGGTGATTCAATTGTTTTCATGAAGTACAGCTTCACTAATTGCCAGCCGTTCGACAGATACAAAGGCAATTTTTGGAAGAACTGCAAGAATTTCGGAGTATTAGAAGCAACAATTGCTGTCAACTGCTGATTGTTCTTGAGGCAAATATCCAGCCGTTCATAAAATTCTGGATTGTTCACGTCCAGCATCACGGGGAATACGCGGCCTGCTGTTTCGTTGGTCTTTTTAATCACTTCAATGTCGTATTCGCGAGCATCAAGTCCGAGCGATCGATAAAAACCGGCGCGCTGGATATCATTGAGATACATTGTCGCGAACACTGACAGCAAGAAGAAACGGCACCAAAGCTTAGCGCGCCAATCATTCAACATCTGAGGCTGAGCTCTCATCACCGCATCAAAGAAATCTCCGTGGCGGTTTTCATCCTGGCACCAATTTTCAAAGAATCGGAAAATCGGATAAATCTGGTCTTCAGGATGGGCTTTTAAGTGCTGATAAATCGTGATATAGCGCCAATAACCGATCTTTTCCGACAAGTAAGTCGCGTAGAAAATAAACTTCGGCTTAAAGAATGTGTAACTGCGGCTCTTTGTCAAGAAACCCAAATCCAGGGACAAATTAAAGTCCGAGAGAGCTTTGTTGAGGAATCCGGCGTGCCGCGCTTCGTCCCGCGACATCAGCAAGAAACCTTCGGCCAGCACTGGATTTTTGTCCTTGAGCTTGCGTGCCAATTCTTTGTAGAGCAAGAAGCCAGAAAACTCAGCGGTGCAAGAGCGTTCCAGGAATTCAATGAACAACTGGCGCTTTTCGCCGTCGATGTGTTCCCAAGATTGATCGAACTCGGCATCACGCACGAAGTGGTTGCGGTTGTAGTCAACGCGGAACTCTTGGATAATTGCTTCTAGTTCGGCTTCATTTACCGAGATGTCCATTTTGGCCATCTCGTCAAAGTCGGTTGTGTAAAATCTCGGCGTGAGAATAGTTTCTTTGGCTGGGGCTTTCACTCCCGGCCGCAGTTCTTCAAAAGTGGGTTTTTTGAGGGAATCTACCATATTTTTATTGGATTTCTGCTTATAACTACTCGCTTGTTTCCATTGTCGGGTACTGCGGACGATCGCGATCGTGTATGTCCGGCCAGCGCTGGCGGCGCGCTTGGTTTGGCGCTCCGTGTGGAATCTAAGTCTAAGCTGCTGTAATTTCCACGCCCTCCAGTTTACCAAGCTCTCGCCCGCGCAAATATGTTGCTGGCGTTAAGAATTGCTACGCAAAATTACTCACTGGGCATGGGGCATGGGGCATGGGGCATGGGGCATGGGGAATTGGTAGTAAATAAACAATAACTTCGGACTATGCACAAATATCTGCTGGTGTCAAACTGTTCAAAGACCAGATAGAAAGTACAAAATGTATACAGGGACTCCAATTCTTAGAATAATCAGGCAGGACGGTCAGAAAATGAGCAATTTAGGTGTTAGTTACCTTTTATGGGCAGCTTGTTTTTTCGGCCCCTTCGGACTCCACCGCCTCTACAACGGCAAGATTGGTAGTGGTTTGCTGTGGCTGTTTACCTTTGGTTTGTTTGGGTTTGGGCAATTGTTTGACTTGCTGCTGCTGCCGAACATGGTGGATGAACACAACGCCAGTCTCAGGGGCAAACTCGGCGTATCTCGCGAAGGTATACCGCTATATCCCAGCAACGGGGCGATCGCCGCGACATATCCCAAGCAAACTCCAGACCAGTTAGGGGTTAAACTCCTGAAGGCAGCTTATACCAAGAACGGAAGATTATCTGTCACCCAAGGGGTGATGGCAACCGGCGCTACTTTTGCCGAAGTGGAAGAGGCTTTCACGGCACTGCTCAAAACGGATTATGTGAGTATCGAGAACGATGCGGTAACTGGCGTCGTGATCTACCACTTTCACGAACTTTAGCTGCTGCGGGTGCGTGATCTAGGGGATTTTGTCTATTTTTCCAGAAGCTAATCGCTGACGCACCCTACTACTTGATATTGGTTGGTGAGCAGTTATTGCCGTTTTTTGAGTAAGCATTGCCGACAAAATCGGCTAGAATGTTTGTTTGTCTATATAAGCAGAAAGTATTTAGCGTCATGGCAGTCCCTAAGAAGAAAACCTCCAAATCCAAGAAGAATATGCGTAAGGCCACATGGAAGCGCAAAGCTGTAGTGGCAGCTCAGAAAGCTCTGTCTCTGGGCAAATCTGTTCTGACTGGACGTTCCAACAGCTTCGTGTATCCTGGCAATGAAGAAGAGGAGGAAGAATAGAAACGGAATACCGGGCATGGGGCGAACCCGATGCCCGATCGATCAATCCTTTTTTGCTGTGGGTAAAATCAGCATGGCATCGCCAAAGGAATAAAAGCGGTACTGATGCTCGATCGCTTCTCGGTACAAATCCAACAGCCGAGGCCTTCCAATCATCGCACTCACCATCATCATCAAAGTAGAGCGGGGCAAGTGAAAATTGGTAATCATCCCCTCTACAACCCGCCACTTGTAACCAGGGTAGATAAACAAATCGGTCGGGCCACAAAAAGGTTGCAAGGAAAAATCGCCACTCGCGGCGGCGGCTCCCTCTAAAGCTCGGACTGCTGTGGTACCCACGGCAATGATCCGCCCGCCTCTGGCTTTAGTTTCCCGGATTTTCTCAACGGTGGCGGCGGGTACTTCCACCCATTCGCCGTGCATTTTGTGAGCCGTCACGTCTGCCACCTCCACCGGGCGAAACGTCCCTACTCCGACGTGTAAGGTGACAAAAGTTTTTTCGATTCCCCGCTGTTCCAAGCGGCTGAACAATTCTTCGGTGAAGTGCAGGCCTGCTGTGGGGGCAGCCACCGCCCCAAGCCGATCGGCATAAACAGTCTGGTACTGTTCCGCTGAAGCTTGGGAATGGTCGATGTAGGGCGGCAAGGGTACGTGGCCGTATTCGTCCAAAAACTTCACCAGATTCTCATCTGTGGGGATGTCAAACTCCAACAGCCGTCCTCCTGTTGCGTCGTCCCTCTCTATAACTGTTGCAGTCAATCGACGACGATCGGGGATCGTGGCATCGGTTCGGCAACAGCAAGGAGCTGTGGTAGAGTTCTCATCGGCAGGGGCGATGGGATCAAACTCAATTTGCGATCCCAACTTTAAGCGTTTCCCCGGTTTAACCAAAGCCAGCCAACAGTTGTGCTGCCGTTCTTCCATCAACAATATCTCCACAGCCGGGCCGTTGGGTTTGTGCCCGTAGAGCCTCGCGGGTAGCACGCGGGTGTTGTTGAGTACCAGCAAGTCGCCTGGTTCCAGCAAATCTGGCAAATCCCGGAAAATCCGGTGTTGCTGGGTGCTGGGAGAATCTACAGCCAGCAAGCGAGAACTGTCCCTCGGCACTACGGGATTTTGGGCAATGCGCGAGGGCGGAAGTTCGTAGTCATAGCCGTCCAAAGACCAGTCCATCTCTGTCATCGAGTGAATTCCTGTGCGATCGATCTGTCAACTGGGTAACAAATTGGGTAAAAACCCCCATTCAAAGTCGGGTGCTTTTCCCCTTGTGGTGGCGGGTAGAGTCCGCGACGATAGAGGTATAGCATCAGCTTTGCTCATAAGGCTCATAAGGATCGTTATGGAATACCTCTACTACATCGCCAATACTAGCCTTACTCTGAGAGTCGTGGATTACCTACGCACGGCTCATCATCTTCCCTTGCAATTTATCACTGTTATTCACCAAATTGACGGCTGGGTGGTAAAGGTGAAAATGAGCCAATACTTAACTCCCGAAATGCACGGGGATTTTCGGGCTTTTATGAACGAACTCGGGATTCCTTACGATCCTGAAATTCGCTTGCAAATGGCGCTTTGGAGTTTGGAAACCGGACAATCGCCACTGAGCGTGATGCGCCGCTACCAGGTGGCAGTGGTTTGTCACGGCTGCCCTGACCGCAAAGAAATTGAAGCGTTTCGCCAGCAGTTTGTCAAGGGTCTGGGATATTGCCCGGAAACTCTGGCCTAGATTGCTACGCATATACATTAACTGTGATGACAGAACAGGAGAGGGAGAGAAGGGGAAAGCGGGAGAAGATTTAACGCTTTTTTCAGCTCCGTTAAAGCTCAAGACAGAAATGCGCCACAGCCTAGGCAAGTTAACAATTAAAAATGACCTAGGGGCATTGGTTTGAGATTTTACCCTCTAAATTTTAATTATATATTTTTAAATGCTAAAAGCCGAGCGAATGTATTCTTGCAGGGTGAGTCGGTAGTTACCTGCAACGGCGGATTGAGAATGCGCTGCAGTTAATGGTGGTAATATTTGCTTAGTGTTTTGTTGTAAAGGTTCGCACCTGACTAAAGCGACATCAAAGCGACAATAATTATTGGCTAAATCTGCATGAGTGCTTAAAAATATTTCGGCTGTTTGCCAAAGTTTGGCTTGTTTTGTGGTATTAATAGCCAACATTCCACCCGCATCCCAATTTCCCCGGCGGCGAGTTTTCACCTCTACAAATGCTAATGTTTGGGAATGGGGAATGGGGAATGGGGAATGGGGAATGGGGAATGGGGAATTTTCGTTACCTCTGTTGATTTCGCTTTCTTCATCTCTTCCGAGTGCGATGATGTCAATCTCTCCCCAGCGACAGTGCCACTGGCGGTGCAAAATTTCCCAGCCTTGCTGCTGCAACCACTCGGCGACTAAGTTTTCTCCCAATGTGCCGATATCCCTAGAGTTTGGGGATTGGGGGGAATTGGAGTCAGCGGTGGCGAGCGGGCGATTCCCTACGGGATAGCTACGCTTGACGCGCTTTCTGGTAGAATTCAATTCTGAACTGTCACGACTGCCCATTAGCTTGAACTTGTATGATGATTTCTCGAATTCGCCAACATATTTATACTTTCTTGCTGAGTTTTGTTATTTTAGCAGTAATTGCCGCTGGGGCGATCGGCATTAATCCCGCACCTGCTTTCGCTTTGGATCACGACAAAGAAATCCTAGTCGGCGCTGATTTTAGTGGACAAGTTCTGACTGACGACAGTTTTAATAAAGCTAATCTTCGCAACAGCAATTTTACTAATGCAGATTTGCGGGGTGTCAGCTTTTTTGCTGCCAATATGGAAGAGGCAAATTTTGAAGGCGCTAATTTCACGGGTGCTACTTTAGATTTAGCTCGCATGATGAAAGCAAATTTAACTAATGCTATCCTTGAGGGTGCTTTCGCTTATAATACCAGACTCGAAGGAGCGGTCATTGACGGTGCTGATTTTACAGAGACACTGCTGCGAGACGATATGATAGAAAAACTTTGTAAAGTGGCAAAAGGTACTAATCCGGTGACGGGTAGAGATACTCGCGAAACTCTTTTTTGCGATTATTAAAAGGCTAATTAAACAAAACTTACCCCGCGGGCGGGGTAAGTTTCATGTAAACTCTGTGGCAGTAGGGCGATCGGGCTTGAGCCACTGCCCGGTACATGACTGCAATATCAGCGGAACCCCCAGGAAATCGAAGATTTTATGCTGTAAACGAGTCGGCGTCGTCAGGTCGAAACTAACTGCAACACCCGCTAGTTTAGGCTGAATTCGACTTTAAAATATTGATATTTCTTACTCTAGTCAACCTCTTTACGGTTAACTAACTGAATTTAGTTACATTGCTAATCGATTAGGCTACTCAATGACTACAGAATTAAATATTGGTTCTCAAAGATCGCCAAACACTCTCCATGCTTGGGGTATAGCAGTGTTGATCCTTGTCACCCTAATCTGGGGTACAAGCTATCCGGTTATCAAGGGAGCTCTCAGCAGTCTTTCTCCTTCTGCAATATTTGCAACCCGCTACGTAATAGCAGCGTTGCCGTTTACCCCCTATTTGCGCTTCCTGAATTTTTCCCTGCTACGGGATGGAGTCTTCTTATCACTCATACTGTTTCCTGCATCAGTCCTCCAAACCCTTGCCCTTGAGACGACTTCTGCCGATCGTGCTGCATTCATTGCCAGTTTCAACGTCATCCTAGTTCCTCTGCTAGGGCAACTGCTAGGTAGGCAGGTGTTCCCAAAAACTTTCCTCGCCGCAGGAATTGCCATCTTTGGCATTGGAGTGATGTGTTGGGAGAGTGAACAGCTAGTGCTCGGCGATCTGTTGATCTTGGGCAACGCCTTCCTCTACTCGATCTACACTCTTAAGCTTGAGTCCACCACGTTGCGGCACCCCATTTTGCCACTCGCTGCGATCCAGCTTTGGGTGATAACAATATTTTCTGTAATCTGGGCCGCTCCCGATCTGCTTACACAACAGGAAGCAATTGGCGCGAATCTTGGTATTCTTTTATATATTGGCTTATTTGATACTGCTGCTACGATTGTGCTTCAAGTATTGGCCCAACGATGGGTTAACGCTTACCAGACGGCGCTAATTTATACGCTAGATCCGATTTTCGCAGCGATTTTCTCGTTTCTACTACTAGGAGAGAAACTTGGAATACGCGGTGTGATTGGCGCAGCTCTTGTAGTGGTGGCAATGGTTTTTGGTCAAAGCAAATCTCAGGACACTGATCACAATGGCGAAATCCAGGTTAACGAGTCGATTGTCGCAGCGCTGTCAGATTCGGATACTGAGCCCATTAACGCTCCCGTGTCGCTTCCGAGCCCTAACCTCGTGGAATTAGAATTAGATTTGTAATTTGTATTAAGAGTGAGGAAAATGGGTTTCGATAATTTCATCCAGCAAACAGAGAAAGGTAGAGGCGTTTTTGCCAGCCGAGGCTTCCGTAAAGGTGAGACCGTGGTGGTTGGACGGCGAGTCGATATCTTGCCCGAAAGAACTACTCACTCGATTCAGATGGACTTGGACCTGCATATAGAAATAGATGAACCGGGAGTATTGATTAATCATTCTTGTAGCCCAAACACAGGGGTTCGGAATAATCAATTCGGAGCATACGATTTCGTGGCATTGGTTGATATTCCTTCGGGAAGCGAGATTACATGGGATTACTCTACAACAGAGTACAGTTTCATTGACATTCCCAAATGTTGTTGTGGCTCCACCGAATGTCGATCGAAGCTCCTTGGATATAAATTTCTCCCTGACGAAATCAGGAAAACGTATGGTGAGTTTATCGCCGATTACCTCAGAGTAACGCCACCTGAAACGGAACTTCTCCCGCGTCCTCTTAAAGTTCCTAGTATTCCCCCCATCAGTAGGGCGATCGGGCTTTAGCCCCCGCCGGATACATGACTAGAATGTCAGCGAAACCGCCAGCAAATCGAAGGCTTTCTGCTGTAAAGGAGTTGCCGTCGTCAGGTCGAAACTAACTGAAACACGCGCTAGTTTAGGCTGCACTCGATTTTTAGCGATCGCCGATAAATTAGTCACTAACGTCCCAAAACTTTGAATGGGAAACTTCTCCAAAGTACGCTTTGTTGAAGCTTTCCGTTTCGCCGGAGTGGCAGACAAAACCTGGACAACCACCAAACCAGACTCCCAAGGATCTAACCACTCGTCATCCTCGAACAACAACGGTGCTAATGGCGATCGCATATCCCATCTAAGTTTGCTTCCATTTCCATCTTCTGGCTGTTTCGTTGGTAGCTGATTTTGGTTCGTAGTAGGGACTAAAGTCCTGAAATTCTAGAAATTTCCCCCCCAAGGTACGGAGGTTAAATCGTAAAAATTAACTTGACGCAGCCGCTCTAATTCCTTGAGCCATTCTTGTTCGGCACAGAATAGTTGGTGATATTCTATAGCCTCTTCGCCACTGCTAGCTGCCTTGGCTTTTTCCCACATATTGAGTGCAATTCGGCGGCGCTTCATGCTGATAATTTGCTCGATACAGGCGAGGGCCGATCTAATTACTAGAGGTGCACGATAAACGTTTCTTTCTGAGAACTCATTTAAGTGAAATAAATGCGATATTTGATTTAGTTGATTGGGATATTCAATGAAGCTATCTTGCAATTTCAATATTAACTCTGAAGGCGCTACTTGTAAAGACATTTTGTGCAATATTTCAGCATTCACAATCTGGTGCCACAAAAATCTGTGGTGAGAAAGGCTAAACTGCACGTCTCTAGCTTCTATTGCCTCTCTGACATCTTGGCGATATTCGGGACAGTGCAAATAAATCTGCAATAATTGCGCTTCTGCTTCTTCTAAAAGACTGCGGGCTACGGCAGATAAGCTTGATTTTGAGCTTTTGTTTTCGCCGCTTGCACGCTGCTTTTTATATTGTTTGTTCGGCTTCAGCTTGTTTCTAATTAACAGGGGCATTGTTAAAGATTCGTCTTGACTCTGCCGCTTTGCCCAATCGCTGACTACTTGATTGAGCAAGTTTTCAGCAATCATCTTTGTGAGTCTAAAATCTCCTTTACTGAGAATTTCGGCGCACTTTTGCAGGTAATGTGCTAGCTGATTGTCGTCAGTGATATTGGTTAATAAATTAATAATTTTTTTGGTGACTTGCTGGGAAGTATCGGCTTGCTTCAAATCTTGATTTACGAGCATTTGTTGCAGTTGCCAGTCGAGCCACAACGGAGCATTTTCCAGCAATTCTCGATATTGTTCTGGGGAGTAGGTTTTGAGATATTCGTCGGCATCTTTGCCGTCGGGAATATTGAGCACCCGCAGTTGGACTTCTCCTTGATAAGCGAGTTTTTCTATTTCTCCAATCGCGCGTTCTGCTGCTTGAGTTCCTGCTTTGTCGGCGTCGAAGTTGAGGATAATTTGTTTGGAGTCCGTGTACCGCAATAACTGCCGCACTTGGTTTAAACTTAAGGCTGTGCCGAGGGAAGCGACGGCGTTGGAGATGCCGGCGGCCTGAAGTGCGATCGCATCAAAGTACCCCTCTACAACCACTGCGCGATCGGCTTTGCTAATGGCTGTTTTCGCCGTATCTAAGGCGAATAAAGTTTTGCCTTTATCGAAGAGTTCTGTTTCGGGAGAATTGAGGTATTTCGGCTGTTCGTCGCCGAGAGCTCTGCCGCCGAAACCGATGACTCTGCCTTGGGTATCGCGAATGGGAATCATAATGCGATTGCGGAAGCGATCGTAATAACCGCTGCCGCCATTTTTTCGGGGTACAATTAATCCAGCTTGTTCTACTAATTGCGCCGGATAGTTTTTCTGTTCTACTAAATAACTGTAAAGTGCTTCCCAACCTTGGGGTGCATAACCTAATTGAAATTGTTGGATAGTTTCTTCGCTTAGCTGGCGCTCTGATTTGAGATATGCTAAGGGTTCTTCTCCTTGGGTTTGTCGCAAAGCGTGTTCGTAAAAGTTGGCTGTTAGTGCTGAGATTTCATAGAGTTGTTCCCGCAGAGAAATTTGCCGCTGCAATTCTTGTCGGTGTTCTGGTTCGACTGTTTTGACCGGGACTTGATAATTTTTAGCTAATTCTAATACTACTTCGCTGAAAGGGCGTTTCTCCAATTCCATGAGGAACTTAAAAGCATTGCCGCCTGCACCGCAGCCGAAACAATAATACATTTGTTTGCCGGGACTGACAGTAAAGCTGGGAGATTTTTCGTCGTGAAAGGGACACAAACCTACGAATTCTTTCCCGCGTTTCCGCAAGACGACGCGACCGGAAATAACGTCTACTATGTCGGCTCTTTGTTTTACTTCTTCGATTGTTTCTGGATGCAGCCGGGGAACTTGCATAGGGCTATTTTAGGCAAATTGAAATTATTGGAGAAGGAAAGCACTACACGGATGAGGACACGGATACACGGATGAATTATCTAGTCTGAGTGATTTCTCATGAGATTCAAAATCCCAGCCCCCTTAAAAAGGTGAAATAATCATTGTCAAAGTCACCCTTTTTAAGGGGGATTTAGGGGGATCTCCGGGGATAGAAAACACGCCCTAGGGCATAACTTTATTGTAAGATATTTACACTAACTGTAAGGAGCATCGAAAATAATGCGAATTTTAATGATGGGCGGTACTCGGTTTATCGGGGTTTATCTTACTAAGATTTTAGCAGCACAAGGACATGAAGTGGTGTTGTTTAACCGGGGCAACAAGCCTGTACCGGTTTCGGGCGTGAAACAGATTCAGGGCGATCGCACAAATGTTGAACAATTGCACGACAAGTTATCGACGGTCGAGTTTGACGCGGTTTTTGACAACAACGGCCGTGAACTCAGCGATACAAAGCCTTTAGCTGAAATATTTAAAGGGCGGGTGCAGCACTTTGTTTACATGAGCTCTGCGGGGGTTTATTTGAAATCGGATCAAATGCCTCATATTGAAGGGGACGCTACCGATCCTAAAAGCCGACATTTGGGTAAATGCGAAACCGAAACTTACTTGGCAGAGTCCGGTTTGCCTTGGACTTCGATTCGCCCGACTTACATTTACGGCCCTCAAAATTATAACGATTTAGAGGCTTGGTTTTTCGATCGCATTGTGCGCGATCGACCGATTCCGATTCCCGGTAACGGAATGCACTTCACGCAGTTGGGGCACTGTCAGGATTTGGCTAAAGCAATGGCGGCGGTTTTGGGCAACTCTAGGGCGATCGGGCAAATTTACAACGTTTCGGGCGATCGATTTGTCACCTTTGACGGTTTAGCCCGCGCCTGCATTCAAGCGGCCGGCAAATCCCCTGATGCTATTAAGATTGTACACTACGATCCGAAACAATTTGACTTCGGCAAAAAGAAAGCTTTTCCAATGAGATTGCAGCACTTTTTCGCTTCAGTTAATAAAGCTGTCACCGATCTTAACTGGCAGCCGGAATTTGACTTAGTTTCGGGATTAAAAGATTCTTTTCAGAATGATTATGTAGTTTCGGGGCGGGACAAAGCTGAGATAGATTTTTCAGTCGATGACGAGATTTTGAAAGCCGTTTAAAGTTAAGTTATAGTGGGAGCATCTTAATGTCCGAAAAAATCTAGAACCCCACCCTAACCCTCCCCTTAGTAAGGGGAGGGAACAAGAAAGAAAGCAAACAGACTGTCACAGTAAGGTTGGCAGCCGTGTTAAGTACAAATGTCGAAGGAGAAAAATAACATGAGATTTATCAATCCCAAAATTGATTTTGCCTTCAAAAAAATATTTGGCTCCGCCCAGAGTACCGACATTCTGATTAGTTTTTTGAATGCCCTACTCTATGAAGGGCGATCGATAATTGAAAGTTTAGAAATCCTTGACCCTTATCTTGGCCCTCAAATAGCGGGAGTAAAAAACAGCTACTTAGATGTCAAAGCGCTACTTAATGACGGCACATATGTGATTATCGAAATGCAAGTTTTGAAGGTACAGGCTTTTGGCAAGCGAGTTTTGTACAATGCAGCAAAAACCTATGCACTCCAATTAACAAGGGGAGAACTATACAAGCAACTGCGACCTGTGATTGCTTTGACTATCACTGATTTTGAAATGTTTCGTGGCGAGCAAGATGTGATTTCGCATTTTGTCTTCAAAGAAAGAACTCGCCTGTCTGATTATCTACAAAATGACATTGAGTTAGTATTTGTAGAGTTGCCAAAATTTAAGAAAGAATTGGATCGACTGGAAACTCTTACGGACAAGTGGATTTACTTTATCAAAACTACTGGCACTTTGGATGAAGTACCTCAAACAATGGTCACAGTCCCGGAAATTCAGAAAGCTTTTGAAATTGCCAATCAAGTTAGTTTGACACAGGAGGAATTTAACATATTACAACAGCAAGAGTTTTTTGCTCAAGATCAAGAGGGTTCAGTGGCTTTAGGTCGGGAAGAAGGCAGACAAGAAGGCAGACAAGAAGGCAGACAAGAAGGACAAGTAGGGTTAATTATGCGTTTGCTGAGTCGCTGTTTAGGTCAACTAGACCCCGACAGTCAAACCAAAGTTAGCAAATTGCCGATCGACAAATTAGAGAATCTTGCAGAAGCCATGTTAGATTTTTCTAATGCCGAAGATTTAACAGCTTGGTTGGAAGCTAATTCTCCAAAAGACTAGGAATATTAGGTAAATCTCATGCTTGGAATAACACTCGGCAATCGCTACAGTATTATCCGTCACTTGGGAGGCGGCGGATTTGCTCAAACTTATTTAGCTGAAGATAAGCAGCTACCTGGCAATCACCTCTGCGTCGTCAAGCAGCTTAAACCTCACGCAACTGATCCGGAAACTCTACAGGTAGCAAGACGTTTATTTGATACTGAAGCACAAGTTTTGTACAAGTTGGGAAATCACGATCGCATTCCCCGACTTTTTGCTTACTTTGAAGAAAATCAAGAATTTTATCTAGTTCAAGAATTTATAGAAGGCCACGATTTAAGTCAAGAAATTATACCCCCCCAAACCCCCCCTTACCAAGGGGGGGCTGGACTTGGCTCCCCCCCTTACCAAGGGGGGGCTGGACTTGGCTCCCCCCCTTACCAAGGGGGGGCTGGGGGGGGTTCCTCTTACCAAGGAGGGCCTGCGGGAGGTTCCCCTTACCAAGGAGGAACTGCGGGAGTCATGCAGGAAGATGCAGTCATTTGTATATTGCAAGAACTTCTAGAAATTTTAGACTTTGTACACCAGCAAAATGTGATTCACCGCGATGTCAATCCCCGCAATATCCTCCGCAGAGATAGAGACGGAAAATTAGTTTTAATTGACTTCGGCGCAGTCAAAGAAATTACTACTCAAATCACCAATCCTCAGCCCAAGAATAGCTTGAGTGTGAGCATCGGTACGCCCGGTTATATGCCCAGCGAACAAGCTCACGGCAACCCGAAACTCAGCAGCGATATCTATGCCGTCGGTGCGATCGCAATTCAGTTCCTCACTGGCATAAATCCTCACCAAATGCCAAAAAACCCCGATACAGAGGAAATTATTTGGCAGGACAAAACATCAGTCAGTCCTGAATTTGCGAAGATTTTAGATAAGATGGTAAAGTACGATTTTCGCCAACGTTATTCTAGTGCCGGCGAAACGCTGCAAGCTATTAAAGAATTGAAAAATTCTTTCAGCGGTACAGTTCCTGTATTGCCTCCGGTTGCTGCTGCGAAGGGGCCGCTCAAATCCCGAAAAAAACTGTATTTAAAAATATTGTCGATCGCCAGTTTAATTGGCATCAGTATTATAGCATCTATTTATGGTGTAAATACTTTTAATGCGGCCAATGCAACTGACCTGTACAACCGAGGTAATACTCTTTACAATTTAAGCCGATTTGAAGAAGCTCTGGCAGCTTACGAGCGAGCTATAAATCTCAGGCCGGACTACGCGGAAGTTTGGCAGGAAAAAGCCAAAACTTTATATGAATTGAAAAAATATCGAGAATCGCAGTCAGCTTATGATAAAGCCATAGAATTAAAGCCGGAATACTTGGAAGCTTGGACGGGACGCGGTTATGCTTTGGAGAAGTTGCAACAGTCTCAAGAGGCGATCGCATCTTTTGATAACGCTTTGAAAATCCAGCCCGACTATGCCGCAGCGTGGGAAGGCAGAGGCGATGTTCTCTTAGATTCGCAGCGGTACGAAGAAGCGATCGTCTCCTATGAAAAAGCTGTAAAATTTCAGCCCAATTTGTACGGTGCTTGGTACAATCGGGGACAAGCTCACCAAAAATTAAAACAGTACGATCGAGCCGTTGAATCATATCAAAAAGCAGTTGAAATCAAATTCGATAATTATGAAGCTTGGTACAATTTAGGCAATGTCTTCCTAGAAGTTAACAAAAACCAAGAAGCTTTTGAAGCCTACGAAAAAGCCGTGCGGTTTCAGCCCAAGTTTTATCAAGGCTGGTACAGTAAAGGCATCGCTTTGCTGAAAATGCGGAGGCATGAAGAAGCAGTAGAAGCTTATGAAAAAGCTGTCAAATTAAAACCTGATTATTATCAAGCATGGTACAATTTAGGTTGGTCATATCACGAATTACGCAGGTACGAACAAGCAATTGAGTGTTACAGCAGAGCCTTAGATTTAAACCCGAAAGAATATCAAGCGTGGTACAATAGAGGCAATGCTCAGTCCAATTTAAAGCGGTACGAAGATGCGCTAGTCTCTTACAATGAAGCCGTCTATGTCAAGCCTGACTACTCGGAAGCCTGGTACAGCCGAGGCAATGCACTGGTGGCAGTAAAAAGATACGAAGATGCGATCGCCTCCTATGACAAAGCAATTCGCTACAAACCCGATTACGGAGCGGCAATGGAAGCAAAAAAGCGGGCAGAAAGTCAGCTAGGAAGCAGCCCGCTAGAATCCGAACAACAACAATAATTGTTATTAGTTCCCTTAAGCGGACTTTGTTTGAAAAGAAGCAATTTGAATTGCCAAGTTTTATCTTTTAGCGAACAGCGGGAGCAATTACGGTAACTCGGCGGCTGTCTACTAACATCGGCCAAAAACCTCGATCGCTCAATGTTTTTACCGCAGCAGTAGCGGCGTTTTGATCCGTTGTATAAGCAACGAATAAAAAGGGACGCTGGCCGTAGGAAGCTAAGCCTACTTGCGTGCCTAATGCTTGCCTGACTTGGCCAGCTAATTCGGGTTGGTTGAAGTAATCGACTAACACTGCATAACCAGGGCCCAGGGGTTGGGGATTGAAGGCAAGATTGCCACTGGGAGAATTGGTGATTGGTTCAGAATCCGGCGCTGGCTGAGGGTTGTAGACTGGCAAATTTTGGGGTAGTGCCGCTGCGGGCGATCGTACTACGTAAGCTTGCAATCCGACAACATCTTCGATGTATTTAACCCAATCGCTGGCGATTTGCGAGTCGCGAAAGCCACCCACTCGCGTCACCGTGTCATTGATGTACTGACAAACTGTGTTGTTAGTATTTCCAGGGAATGAGCGTTTTGCTCTTTCTTGCTGTTCGGGTGTTGGGGTGACAATTAACAGTAGATATTCATCGGACTGGGGCGGTTGACAGCTCGACTGAGCTTTAACAGAACTCGATAAAACTGTCAAGACCAAAAGGGCGACCGAAGTAGCAGAAAATAGGGGTAGAGACAAAATTATTTTGTACAGTTTACCCCTAATTGTTGTTAGTTGTTGGGTCTGATATTTGGCTATTTTATTCATGCTGTCTGTAGGGATGCAAGGGCATCTGGAATAGTTGGTGATGGTGCTTGAAATTCACCTGTCAGTACATATTCTAATCGCAGTTTCAACCAGGTGATGAAGACTGGATCGGTAGAAATAATAGCGGCTGATGGCTGAGGGCATTTTGCTTTAACTTCTGCCATTGTCGGTGCTTCTAGGAAAGCGGGCTGTTTGACCAACCAGAAGTCTATTTGTTTTTCTTGTTCGTTGTAGTTGCGAGTTCTTTCTTTAAACACTTCATCTAGGGCTTCTTCTTCTAACAAAAAGCGTTGGCTGGCTAAAACGTAGTAGTAGGTTTGCATTTTTCTCGGTTGTTAGGGGTTGACGATTAGCGGTTAATGCCGCCTGTACCGACCAGTTTTGCTGGTCAGGGGCGGGTTTGCCGAGTTGCGGTCGTTGGAGAGTTCTAGACTCTTGTGCCGTTTACTTTACCTTATTTGCTGTCATTTTGGGTAGGTGTAGAGCTACGTAAAGGATAAATGTTGCAAAATTTACCCAAATAGCCAGTTACTGCTGCAAAACCAGCGCTCTCCCCATGTTATATTTGTTAGTACCCACTTACTTAACTCAAACACAGTGAGGTAAATATGGCTTTTAGCAATTATAAAACGATCGGGGCAGTTATCAAAGAATTTCAGACAATTTATACTGAAGCTAATTTTGTGATTGAAATTGCTTTCAGTGTCCCTGACTACTTTCGCGAAGACTTGCAAATCATGATGATGGAAGGAGTAGTCGATAACTCAGAATTTGCAGTTTGCGAAAATTTGATTTATCCCGTGCTAAAAGAAGTTTGGAAGTGCTATCGCAGTAAATTTGTTTTGTGGAGCCATGAAGCTCTCAACTATGACACTAAGTTGTCAGGTTTTCCTGAGTATATTTTGGCAAAACGTTCTCCTCTCGGCAAAGTTGTGTTTGACAAACCGTATTTGCTTTTAGTTGAAGCTAAGCAAGATAAATTTGAAGAAGGCTGGGCGCAGTGTATAGCAGAAATGATTGCAGCCCAGCGACTTAACGATGAACTTCAAGTTATTATTTTGGGTATTGTGTCTAATGGCAAAACCTGGCAATTTGGCAAGCTAGAAGGAAATGTTTTTACCAGAAATATCAATTTTTACAGCATTCAGGAACTAGATCAACTTTTTGGTGCTGTTAATTACATCTTTCAACAGTGTGAATCGCAGCTAAATCAATTGGTAGCTGTTTGATTTGTTGTTACTTTTTCCGCCAAAGCTGTCCTAACCAAATTAGTATAGCAGTAAATAACCCAGCGGCGAGTGCGGCACTCAAGCTAAAGGTAATCTTAATGGCAAAAGGCAACCAAGCGCATGGAATATGTAGAGTAGAAAGCGCCAAATCGAGCGGGGGATTTAAGAAGTTGTCATTTGGCTCAGTCGGTATTTCGATTGAGGCGACGATGGAGCCCACTGCTAGTCCAGCACCAATAATCCCAACAGTGTTTTGGAAAGTGCGATCGCGCTCAGCTTGTTCTATCTCTGTAATTGCCCGACTTGAGTTGATTAAGTCTTGCAGTAATTGTGAGCCTAGACTGAAAGAAGCATAGTCTTTTTGCACTTGTAACTGGTATTTTTTCTCTACATCTTCGCTGAATTTTTCCAGGAATTTTAGATCGCAGGGGAGGATTTGAGCGATCGTGTTTTGTAAGTTTGGGGTTGGGATTTGATTTAGGCGATCGCCAATAGTACCGATCCGTCTACTATAGTTGATGGCGTTAATTTCAATAGTGCGAATTTGAGCATCTAGATAATGTAATTTTGTGGTATACTTAGGTAATAGATTTTGGGCATCAACAACGGTTTTGCGGAGTTTTTTGAGATTTTGACTGTAGATGTTTCCTACGAGTTGGTTAATATCTCTGAAATCTTTTTTTAGTTGTTGTTTCAGATAGCGACTTTGAGCATAAGCCCAGAAAACTTTATGGCGATAGCAAAATAAGGGCAGCAGTTTAGTGTTAAAATCTTCCCAAACTGTTTTGGCAGCATCACTGCTCGGCATTACGGCAATGATGAGATGGATATTCTCTTGTAGTTGTTGAATAGTGCGTGGTGTAGAATCCTGTGTTGACTCCTGCATCAGCAGTTGGTACCGTGAAAGCTCAAATATACTCCCTCCCAGAAAAGACCCTTTACCTGGGAAATCTCGTTCCCATTGCAAGCCGATATTTAAGGATTCACAGCATTTTTTAGCAACTTCTTCTGGACTAATGTTTTGGTTGTCCATCTCAGTTACAATCAGCCAGGTTTGCCCGATATTTGGGTCCTGATTATTTAGCTTTTCCTTGATTTTAGCTTGAAATTGGGCAAGACAACTGACTGGGTGAGGAGTCCTATCTTCCTTAAAAGAACAACCCAAAAGTAATCCATAGGTATCGTTCAAGCGGACGGGTAAATAATAGCCTTCAAATGGTTTGTCGCCGTCAGTAAAACCCTCAAACCTATTTGTCAGCAGTTCCAGGTATTCGGATTCAAAAACAGAATCGTTGCCAAATAGGGACGAGCGAATATTTGTCGGTAGTTTAGCCGCAAAACTTTTCTGATTTGCTGTTAAGGATTGGGCATCTTCACCCAATCCTTCCCGCAGGTCATAAAGAAACATAAATAAGTTAGGGTAGACGAGGTTTATCATTTATTGAAAGTTGTTTTAACGAAATCTTTGAGTTTTTCCAAAGGCAATTTTTTGCTGGCTTCTACTGGGTTCAAAGTTTTCAGAACTTCGGTACTCATGTTGAGAATTTCGTTACTTTGAGAGTCTTGAACTGGCTTGGGTTTACCAGCACGTTTTTCCAGTTTATTCCCAACTGTTAATATCTGTTCTAGTTCAGCTTCAGTGGGTAGTAGTCCAGAGGGTATTTTACCATCTACGGCTTCTACTAAAGCTATTGCCACTTGATATTGCTGATTTAAAGAATCATTCGCCTCAACCACCTTCCTCAATCCTTTTTCGATGGTATCCCAAGCTTTAGGATTAGCATCTAACTGTTTACCTACCTTATTTAGGGCCGCTTGTTCAGTCGGACTCAGGGGTTCATCTAAGTTGCTCAGAGCTATCAACAACGCTAGTAAAGTGGTGTCAATGGATGCAGTCATAAAAATATTTTGTGGATATTACCAGTATATACAGCAAGTCAAAATCGCTGTAATGTAGTCTACACAAAGAAAAACATTAAATCCGGAAGAAACTAATTTGCTTGTGTATAGTCAGAAAAGACACTACTGCATGAGTGGGTGAACATGACGAAGCGACAAGCCTTGGTAATTGGCATCAATGAATATCCATTTGGAGGCAATCTCCCTACAGCAGCACAGGATGCCGAGAAGATTGCCCAACTTTTAGAGAAATACGGTAGCTTTGAGGTGCATAGGCTTCCCAGTAAGGAAGATGTCCGGGAAGTAGATTCAGAGAAAAACTTGGATTTAAAAGAATTGGAGGATGCAATTACCCAGCTTTTTCAACCTAAAAGCGGTATAATTCCAGAAACGGCGCTGTTGTTTTTTGCAGGTCATGGTTGGCGAAGCGAGAAAGATGGACAACCTGAAGGCTTTTTAATGACCAGTGATGCTCTTTTTGAACATGACAGCGAAGATGGCCTGTTTTCACTGAAACGCTTACATCAAATATTAAAAGATAGTCTGGTGCGGCAGCAGATTGTGTGGTTGGATTGCTGTCATAGCGGAGAGTTATTCAATTTTATAGAGCAGAATTTAGCAGAATTTGAGCAACAGCGAGATTTCGATCGTTGTTTTATTGCTGCTTGTCGCGAATTTCAGGTAGCTTACGGAGGAGTGCTGACTCCTGCTTTGTTAAAAGCACTTGATCCGACTAACAAAGAAGAGAGCACGGTCACTAATCTATCATTAAAGCCATTATTGGAAGCAGCACTGCAAAATGCACCCCAGCACTCAGTTGTCAGGAATATAGGTAGTCAAATAATCCTTACATATAAAGGAGGAGTTCGAGGTAATATTTGTCCCTACAAAGGACTAGAATATTTTGATTTCAATCCCACCAATCCTCAAAAAGCTAACGATCACAGATATTTCTACGGACGCACACAACTAACAAATCAGCTTTTGGAGAAGGTAGGCTCTAGTAATTTTATCGCGGTACTGGGTGCATCTGGGAGTGGTAAATCTTCGGTTGTTAGGGCTGGGTTACTGTATCAGCTATATCTAGGTAATCAATCACCCCTAAAAAATAAGATACCAGGTAGCGACGGATGGACATTTTATCCGCCATTTACGCCTGGTACTGATCCGCTCGGAAATCTACAGGAAGTGCTGGGTATAAGCGTTAAAACAACCGATGATTTAGTGCTTTTTATCAAGCGTATTCCTAGTGAGCGAGTGGTGCTAGTAGTAGACCAATTTGAAGAAGTGTTTGCTCCTCCGAATCAAGAAAAAAGACAAAAATTTTTTGAATACTTAATGGGTGCAGTAGAACATTTAGGAAATAAACTCTGCTTGGTGTTGGTAATGCGGGATGATTTTCAACACAAGTGTGCCGAACAGGAGTATGCTGGATTAGCTAACAAAATTGACAATAATTTGGTGAGAGTTCAACGGATGAACCGCCCAGAGTTGCAAGAAGTTATCCTCAAACCTGCTGAGTTAGTGGAGTTAGAAATTGATGGAAATTTAGTCCAGCGGATGATTGCTGATGTAACAGATTCCCCAGGCGATTTAGCTTTGTTGCAGTACACACTGAATCAATTGTGGGAAAACAGTAGTTTTAATCTTTTGACAATTTCCGATTATAGCCGTTTGGGTGGAGTGCAAAAGGCACTGGGAAACCATGCTGATACAGTTTATAGTTCCCTTTTGCCAGAGGAACAGAAAGCGGCTAGGCGGATTTTTCAAGAATTAACTCGGTTGAGTGAAGATAAAAATACTCCGAATACTCGTCAGCAAGTTTGGCTAAAAGATTTAGTTAATTCTCAGCAGTCTGAAGAATTGATAAATAAGGTAGTGCAGTATTTGGCTGATGCGAAATTAGTTGTCACCAGTGAGCAAGAGTTAGAGGCACAGCGTGTAGCGGTAGTGAATATCGTCCATGAAACGCTGATTCGCAATTGGGGGTTGTTAGATGGTTGGCTGAAGGAATACGGAGAAGCGTTGATAATTAAACAGCCAATTGAAGATGCAGCTAAGGAATGGCGAGATAAAGGTAAGCAGCGAGAATCAGCTTATCTGCTGCAAGGCACAAAATTGGCAGTGGCAGAGGAATATATTAAGCGTTATTCTGATCTAGTGCCACTGTCTGGATCTACTCAGGAATTTGTTCAGAAAAGTATTAAAAATAGAAAAAAGAACCGTCGTAATTTAGCTCTTGCAGTTTCTGCGGTAGTTGTGGGACTGGCCGGATTAGCTGGCTGGGCTTTGATTGAAAATGCAGATGCTCAGATAAGAGCAGATAGTGCATCTTCAAAATCTCTTATTGATGCTGACAGAAAATTGGAAGGTTTGGTCGCAAGCTTGAGAGCAGCTAAACGCCTTAAAGAACCATTTGGAGGTATAGGTGCAAAAACTGATACTAGAATTGAAGCCATAACAGCCTTACAAAAGTCAGTTTATGGAATTGCAGAACTAAACCGCTTTGAAAGTGATACTGGTGAGGTTAAAGACGTAAGCATTAGTCCGGATGGTCAATTAATTGCTTCGGCTAGTAAAGGTGGTACTGTGAAAATTTGGGACAAAAATGGGAAATTAATAAGTACATGGTCAAGAAATCTTGCTGAGAATGAAACTAAAAGCATTTGGAGTCAAATTTCTAGTATTAATTTTAGTCCTGATAGTCAATTAATTGCTTTTGCCGATCACCAAAATATTCTACTGATGGATCGTAGTGGCAAAATCGTGAGAACTCTTAAATATCAAGAAGATGAGATGCCGCTATCGCTAGCAGAGTTCGGGATCGGTTCTGTCAGCTTTAGTCCTGATGGTCAGATGATTGCTTCTGGAGGTGGCGATGACGAAATTAGACTTCAAACACTAGAAGGTAAACTAATTGCTGTTCTTAAACATACCAATGATTCTGGCGACCCTAATATTATGAATATAAGTTTTAGCTCAGACAATCAGATGATTGCTTCAGCCGATATGGATGGTGAAATTAGGCTTTGGAGCCGTGATGGTAAATTGTTTAAAAAAATTAATCATAGTAATAAACCACCAGTCGATAGAAAAACAGTTTTTAGCGTAGCTTTTAGCCCAGATAGTCAAACATTTGTCTCTGCTGGTGACGACGGTATAGTAAGATTATGGAAAAAGAATGGTACATTAGTGACTAATTTTTCAGGACATAAAGACGGTGTAACAAGTGTTGCTTTTAGTGCAAATGGTAAATTAATTGCTACGGCAAGCAAAGATAATACTATTAAAATCTGGAAAATAAGTGGCAAATTATTAACTACAATTACGGGACATAGCGGTGCAATAAATAAAGTAAATTTTACTCCAGATGGGCAAAAACTTGTTACTGCCAGTGACGATGGTACTGTCAGAGTATGGCAGATATCTCCTATTGATATTTCCCGCTTAAAGGGGCATAGTAGTTCAGTGACAGACGTAGAATTTAGCCCTGATGGACAAATGATTGCTACAGCTAGTGAAGACAGAACCGTTAAACTCTGGAGTCGAGACGGTAGAATGTTCAAGACTCTGATTGGTCATAGTGATAAAGTCAACAGTGTCAGTTTTAGTCCTGACAATCAAATAATTGCTTCTGTTGACAATTTTGGTAAATTTTTCAGGCTTTGGAAGCGAAATGGTACGCCAATCAATTCCTATGCTGAAGATTCTACAAGTTCTTATAATACAATAAAATTTAGCCCTAAAGGTCAAATAATAGCTTCGACTGGTTGGTTTGGTATGGAACTTTGGGACTATCAAGGAAAGCTTATACGTACTATTCAAGATGTTGATGGTGCTTTTCATAGTGTAAGTTTTAGCCCTGATGGTCAAGTAATTGCTTCATATGTAACACCTAGGTCTCGAATGTATAACGAAGGCCCTTCTTTAAAGCTCTGGGAAATCAATGGTAAATTGTTGACTAAACTTCTTGGAAATAAAGCCAGTTTTAGACCTGACGGCAAAGAAATTGTCACCTCTGGTGAAGATGGAATTTTGAGAATTTATAAAAATAATGGCAGTTTAATTGCTAACTTAACTGGTGGACACAGTAAAAAAGTTACTGATCTCAGCTTTAGTCCAGATGGTCAGATGATTGCTTCAGCCAGTGAAGATGGGACAGTCAAACTTTGGAGTCACAATGGTACTTTGGTTGAAACACTTAATTTGACAGAAGCTATTAATAGCCTAAGTTTTAGTCCTGATGGAAAGGAATTGGCAACCGCAGTAAGTGATGGAACGGTTATTTTATGGAATTTGGATATAGAAGACTTACAAAAAAGAGGGTGTGCATGGGTTCGTGGCTATTTAGAGAATAATCAGAAAGTATCGAATGAAGACAGACATTTATGTGATGGCGTCCCCGATCCTAAATCAAAAACTGATAAAATAAGCTCCGAAAAAAAATCCTCAACACAAAATAAAGTAACTGGCAGTCCATTGGCACAAATAGAACTACCATCACAAGTTGGAGCAAACTACAGTCTGTTGAGAGATTTACTTGCAAAAAGGGAGTTGAAAGCAGCAGATCAAGAAACACTTAATATCATGAGATGGATTGCTTATCGCAACCAAAATGGCTTGACATGGGAAAAACGTTACGAAATACAGGGAGGAATAAATGAAAAATCTATTAAGGAATTTCCTTGCACTGAGCTTCAAACAATTAATAAACTTTGGCTGAAAGAGAGTAACGGACACTTTGGTTTTAGTATTCAGAAACAAACTTATGAAAAAGTTGGTCAAGACTTTGATAAGCTAAAAGTCAGTATAGGATGGTTCAGGGAGCAAGAAACATTTACAGAAGGACGACGGATTCCTTACTCTGAATACACTTTCAATCTTAATGCTCCAAAAGGACACCTTCCTGCCTCAGATCCAGCATTATCAGGTTCTGGTGCTGACTGGTCGGGTTTTATGGGGCGACTTAAACAATGTGGGCTGTAAATAATTCCTTCGCCTATTCATGCATAACAAATCGGAATAGCTTTCCTTCTCGTATTGATGGTAAATTTGAGAATACGATCGCCCTTTCCCAATCCCCATCCCATCAATTGCGATAGTGTCAACCTACGGTACTGTGAGATCGCCATATCCCCATGCTAAAATAAACTCAATAAATTGCAAAGCCTTTCCAGCCTGTTCATGAACATCGCTTATTTAGTTAACCTCTATCCCAAAGTCAGCCACAGCTTTGTCCGCAGAGAAGTTATAGCCGTTGAAAATTGCGGCCTGAAAGTCGCACGCTTTTCGATCCGATCCTGCGAGTCAGAACTCGTTGATGAAGCCGACAAACTAGAGCAAGAATTGACTAAAGTAATCTTAGGAGTTGGTGTACAGGGGTTAGCGTGGGGTTTGCTCCGCGTTGCCACAACTAGGCCCATTCGATTCATCGAAGCTGTGCGGTTAATGTTCAAAGTTGGCTGGCACTCGGAACGGGGGATTTTGCTGCATCTAGCTTATTTAGCAGAAGCTTGCATTCTTTTAAATTGGTTTGCAGAATCGGGTACAGCACACGTTCACGCTCACTTCGGGACAAATTCCACAACAGTCGCTATGCTGTGCCACGTGCTTGGCGGCCCGACTTACAGTTTCACTGTTCACGGCCCTGAAGAATTTGATAAAGCCACACTTCTTTCCTTAGACGAAAAAATTAAACGATCGACCTTTGTAGCAGCAGTTAGTTCCTTCGGTAAAAGTCAGCTTTTTCGGTGGTGCGATCGCACTTTTTGGTCAAAAATTCACGTCATACACTGCGGCGTAGATGCTGCATTTTTAACTGCACCCTACGTCCCCATACCCGCAGCACCCCGCTTAGCTTGCATTGGCCGGCTCAGCGAACAAAAAGGTCATTTATTATTGCTAGAAGCTGCTAGCAAGTTAGCAGTTCAAGGCTTAGAGTTTAAGTTGGTACTCGTAGGAGACGGGCCGCTGCGATCGGATATTGAACAGCAGATTCAGCAACTTGGTTTGCAAAACCATATAGAAATTACCGGTTGGGCCAGTGGCGATCGAGTTCAGCAAGAGATTTTAGCTTCACGGGCAATGGTATTGCCTAGTTTTGCTGAAGGTTTGCCCGTCGTAATTATGGAAGCCCTCGCTCTCAATCGGCCCGTAATTAGCACCTATGTTGCTGGCATCCCGGAACTCGTAGAACCCGGTGTTTGCGGTTGGTTAGTTCCTCCCGGTTCCGCCGAAGCATTAGCCGTAGCGATGCGCGCGGTATTGGAAGCACCTCTAGAAAAGCTAGAACAAATGGGAAAAACAGGAGCAGAGAGAGTTGCTCAACAACACAATGTCGATTTAGAGGCAAAGAAATTAGTGGCGCTGTTTGAGAGTGCTTGAGAATGGTGCAAAACCTATGGATTAACTGACATTTTGCACCATTATTAATAAGTCTTTCAAGGGTGGGCAGGATGCCCAACCCCTACTCCCCACAGGAAAATTAATTGTTTGTGGAACAGGCCGGAAAGCCTGTTCCTTGAATTAAGCTGTAATTGTTTGTGGAACAGGCCGGAAAGCCTGTTTCTTGAATTAAGCTGTAATTCTTTATTGTTTGTGGAACAGGCCGGAAAGCCTGTTCCTTTAATTAAGCTGTAATTGTTTGTGGAACAGGCCGGAAAGCCTGTTCCTTTAATTAAGCTGTAATTGTTTGTGGAACAGACATCTTGCCTGTTCCTTTAATTAAAGCAACCTACTTACAAACTTTTTAAGGAATAGGAACTGATCGCAACAACTTGTCAACAATCGTCTTAGCCCTCCTTCCGCCCGCCGGAATCAACCTGTGAGAAAGTACGTGCGGTGCCAAATATTTCACATCATCAGGAGTCCCATAATCCCGGCCCTCCATAAACGCCAAAGCCTGCAACGCCCGGTGCAAAGCCACCGCACCCCGGGGACTCACCCCCAGAGTAATCTCCTCATCTTCCCGCGTCGATCGCACCAAATCTACAATATACTGTTTCAAAGAGCCTTCCACCTTCACACCAGCGCACAAACGGCGCAATTCCTGCACCTCTTCCAAAGAAATACAAGGCTGCAAATCTTCAACAGCAAAACTATCAGAAAGCCGTTCCAACATTTGCAACTCTTCCAACGCAGCGGGATAGCCCAAAGTCAAAGACAAAGTAAACCGATCCATCTGGGCTTCCGGTAGCGGAAAAGTGCCTTGATATTCGATCGGGTTCTGAGTCGCAATCACAAAAAACGGCGTCGGAACATTTCGAGAAACTCCATCTACTGTCACCTGCTTTTCTTCCATCACTTCCAGCAAAGCTGACTGAGTTCGTGGCGTCGCCCGATTGATTTCATCGGCAAGCAAAACATTAGCAAAAACTGGTCCCGGCAAAAACTCAAACTCTCCGCTGCGCGGATTCCAAATATTAGTACCGGTGATATCCGTCGGTAACAAATCGGGAGTGCACTGAATCCGCTGAAACTTGCCATCAATAGATCGCGCCAAAGACTTCGCCAGCAGCGTTTTTCCCACACCCGGCACGTCTTCCAGCAGCGCGTGACCGCCCGAAAGCACGGCTACCAGCACCAAGCGAATAGCATCGCCTTTGCCAACAATAGTTTTGCCTAGATTTTGTTTCAGTCGCTCAATATGTTGTCTCATATCCCTGATTTCTAATTGTTAATTGCGAATTGCTAATTGCTAATTGTTGAAAAGATATCAAGATTGCCAAATTCTTGACTCTTTGCCTTGCGGACTTCGTATTTGTACAACTAGAATTTAGTTTGACTCATCTTGCACCATTTTTAAAAGCGATCGCCTGTTCTAGATCACATAATTATTAGACTTTAGCAGTTAAGAGGCTTCTAGCAATATCACAATCTGCCTGAATTTGAGTTTTGAGAGCATCCAGAGAAGCGAATTTTTGTTCTGGTCGCAAAAACTCTACCAAACTCGCACTCAAGGTTTGACCATACAAATCCCCAGACCAATCTAACAGGTGAACTTCCACAGTGGGTTGCAGACCGTCTACCGTCGGGCGGCAGCCAACATTCATCACCCCATTGACAAAAGATAAATTTGATGCTATGCCGGGGATTACAGATTTGGGGTTTTCCCGCTGATAGGAAGAACTTTCCTCTTTCATCTTTTCCCCTCCATGCTTCACCGAGACTCGCACCGCGTACACGCCAAAACGTGGCAAAAATTTTTCCGGCGGCAGTTCGATATTAGCAGTAGGAAATCCGATCGTCCTACCCAGCCGCTGTCCCCCAACCACAGTCCCGACTAAACTGTAAGGTCGCCCCAGCAACTGATTCGCTCTTGTGAGGTCGCCGGATGCCAGACCTTCGCGGATTGCAGAACTGCTGATCCGATCGCCCTCACCGCAATTATGCAGCGGTACAAGAGCAACATCAATACCGTAACCAGAGGCGATCGACTGCAAATCCACAGCCGTCCCTGCGCGTCCCCGTCCAAACCGAAAATCAACCCCCACACTAATTCGACTCGCTTTTAGTTGTCGCACCAAAATTTCCTCGACAAACTCACAAGCAGTCAAAGCGGCCAATTCTCGATCGAACGGCAGCAGCACAAGTTGCTCGACGCCCATGGCTGCGAGCAATTCTACCTTTTCTGCCAGAGGCGTCAGCAGTTTTTTCGGTTGACCCGTAAAAAATTCTTGCGGGTGCGGATCGAATGTCACCACAGTGCTATAAAGCCGATCGACCCCATCAGAATCTATCCCAGAGAGGCTGTTGCCCTCTGCCCTAGGGCCTATCAAACCATCGAAATTCTGGCTGCTGTCGGCTCGATCGGGCGGTGCTGCTGAGTCATTTTCGCAGGTCGCCGGATGTTCTGTTTCCAAATTTTGATCCTTGCCAGCGTTGGAGAGCAAGTTTTGCCCCGACGCAATCACCGTCGCAGAATTTTGCCCAGGCGATCGATGTAAAATTGGCTGCACGACTTGTCGATGCCCTAGGTGCAAACCATCAAAGTTTCCCAAGGCAACAGAAGTTGGAGTCAGAGCAGCGGTACAAGAAGAAGTTACCCACACGCTTAAAATTTTGACATACTTAGCCAGATTGCGATCGCCAGTCGATGTTAGATTTTAGATTTTAGATTTTAGATTTTAGATTTGACTCCACAGATAAATCTGGAAGGTTGAACTTTGGTCTAAACTTTTTGGTTTTCCACGACTTAAGCCGGGGGCTTGTATCCGTCTTTGAGGTCAGCCCTAACTTAAATTTGAGATTTCCGACCTCAAGATTTCAGAACCATCTGGCAATGTCACATCCCTCAGACAGGCACTTGAGGCGCTTGCACCGACGCTTCAGACAAATCGTTATCAGGAGGCAGCAATTGTAACGACAAACCTTCCCGCGCCATCAAACTATTCGGGAACCTTTGAGCCACTTCTTCTCCCACCCTGTCTAAAAACTCGTCATTGTGCAGCGGGTCGTGGTGAAAAATCACCAACTTTTTGACATTAGCAGCCTTTGCCACCTTCACCGCTTCCTGCCAAGTCGAATGTCCCCAGCCGACCTTGCTGCTTTTCTCCGCATAATACTCCTCATCGGTATAAGTAGCGTCGTAAATCAGCACATCAGCATTTTGAGCTAAATACAGCACATTTTCGTCTAAACGATCGGGAAAATGTTCGGTATCAGTCACGTAAGCAGCCGAATACCCCCGCCAGTTTACGCGGTAGCCTATAGCTTCGCCCGGATGGTTCAGCAAAGCAGTTTCCACCTTAATCTCTCCGAGTTCCAGCGGTTTGCCCACTTCTATATCGTTAAATTTCAGGTCTGCCCCCATAATTTGCAGGGGTACCGGAAAATTGGGGTGCAGCATCTGGTCGTGGAGGCGCTGCTGGATAGTAGCCTTATTAGGAGCAATAGCCCCATAGATGTGAAAGCAGTTCCCAGGAATAAAAGCTGGGACAAAAAATGGGAATCCTTGAATGTGATCCCAGTGAGAGTGAGTAAAAAACATATGAGCTTTTACGGGCATCTGGGACAGGAGAGTTTGTCCCAAAACCCGCAATCCAGTACCGCCATCGAAAATTAGGCGACTGTCACCCACTCGCATTTCTACACAGGGCGTGTTGCCCCCGTAACGTACTGTTTCTGCCCCGGGAGACGCTATGCTACCTCTAACGCCCCAGAAGTGAACCGTGAATTGGCTTTGCATACTAGACATGGGTTTTCTTGCAAGATTGTTCCGGCGAGTTATCGGTAAGGTGTTTACATATTACTAAGGGCTTTACCATCAAACCCAAGTTCTTTGACGGTCGAGTTCCCCACTTGTTGGAAGTGCCAAGAGTCTCGCTCATCGCGAGAATGCAAAACTGTTGGGCTTGACAACTGAGCAATAAATTACAAGGTAGACTAATCAAGTCTCGATCGTAACTATTCTTTTCCTCTCTTCACTAGCCTAACCTCCGCAGACACACTTTGGGGCAGCAGTTCTGTCTGAGTTTGGTCAAAAGCCGCTGTTTGTTCCAGCCTCCGCAATTGCCGAACCGGATTGCGCGGTCGGTTGCTTGCCTTGCTGCTTTACCGGTTTGAACCCGGATGATGGGCTTCCTCAACTCCCATTAATTCAAAAATCTTAGCAGTTTAGGAATGCTCCTGCTAATTATCCAACAATACTTGTCTGTGTCTGGATTCTCTGCCCGCCCGGAGGCTGCGGTGCCCTAACCTAGCGGTCAAGCTGAACCCAGCCTCATCTGACACCGGGTAGCAGCGAGAGTCCGGGCCTGCGGGCAAAAGGCTAAATTTTCGTCGTGCATTTCTTGGCGGACGAATTGAATCACTTAAAATTCCCCTATTTTCGGAAATTAAAAAATTTCGCTTTTTGGCTATCATGCCAACTCCGATCGCCATTCTGTCTCAAGAGCGATGCAGAAATATTCCCTGTTAACCTGTGGTGCTTTTCTCAACAATCTTCAATTGCTCTATTTTTGGTAAGGATTTCTCGGAATTCGGCGCATTTGCGGTACTCGCCACGGGTTTGAATTTCCGGTATCATAGAAGCTTAGAGTCTTGTTTGTCGAGAATCTAAATCAGTGCTAAAAAAGCCTGGATAACTTTAAGTTATTTTTCAAAAAAGTCAGTATGAATCAAGTTAAAAAAACTACAACCAAGCGGAATAGATCGCCGGTGAAAGTGTCCGATCGCACTTTGCAACTCGAATCGCTCTCCTTGAGCGAATTGTCCTTGGAAATGACTCAGGGCCAAGCTTTGAGAGAATTGAGTTCGGACGATCGCCCGCCGGCAACCCCAACAGTCACAGGCCGGACTGCCGAAACAAGGCGTCGGAGGATATATGGCAAGAGCGATCAGGCCCGATCGCCTGTGGTTTCTACTGCGTTTCTCAAGTGGCTGCTAGAGAGTTTGACTCGATCAAAAGGTTGGCTGGCAGTTGTCACCCTCGCAGCAGTTTGGGGGTGGTGGAATAGTGAGTTACTGTTTTCCACAGGCCTGGGGATAGCAGCGATGATGCTGGTTTACCGAGGGCAGTCGTGGGACTGGCAATTGCTGCGAGCAAAAGGCGAGCAATTTTGGGAGGGCCCGAACCGTCGGTTCGTTTTAGCCGTCGGCACCGGCGGCATTGCTACCTTGGGCGCTTACATGAGTTTGGCGATTTGGGCGGACTCTGAGAGCCACTGGATGGCTTTGAGCCTAATTTTGCAAAATTTGGGTACGATCGCGATTCCCTGGCTGTTGCTGCGGCAAGGGTTGAGTCTGGGGGCCGCAAAAGATGAAGTGGCGCTCGATCGCATCTTGGCGGATTTGACTGATGCTGACCCCGTGAAGCGTTTGATTGCTGTGCGGCAAATGACCGATTTGGTGAATCAGGGTGGGTTTGGCCCTGTGAGCTCTGTCAAAAGTTCGTTAGCGAAGCCCTCGCAGAGGATCGCCCGTTCCCGCGCTGCCGAGTGCTTTCGCCTGATGCTGAGTCGGGAACCAGAAGCTTTAGTCCGCAATGCCCTTCTCGAAGGTTTGCAGACTTGGGACGCTACTTATGGCATTGCTTTAAAATCCAAAAGTCAAGTCATCGACTATTAGCTGACCATCAAAAGCGTAAAAAGTAATTTTATGAATATTCGGAGCTTTTACGCGTAGGGGAGCCCTAGGGTCGATCGGAGAATTAGACCCCACTAGATTGGGCGCCGGCATTTCATCCTGAACAATTGGGTTGCCGTCAATGTCACACGCAGATAAAACAGTTCGCCGCGAACTGGTGACAAGTCCTGACACCCAGCGAACTGGATACTTAAAAGTTACTTCTATCAGTCCGCTTTTGGGGGCCCCCATTAACACTGTTGCCCCAGAACCAGTGAAAAATGATGGGTTTGAAGGTTGGATGGCGACAGCATTGCTAAAAGTCACCCCCCAATGTGCAAACTGGTGTTCTACTACTTCAAAGCATTTCAAGTCTTCTAAAGCTACGCGGACGATCGCAGGTACCGTGGCGCGCGATCGCACCTCTGACCCTGCGCCTGAGCGTTCTGGAGTGGCGACAACAGACTTTTTGCCGTTTAAATCCATGCTTCGATAGGCTGTATCAAATTCTGCAAACCCGTCTGATTGAAGACTTTTCGCATCAACCATAAAACCCTCGCGATCCCTTTTTCTGAGCAGTTGCATTTTAGTAAACCTCCCTGAGATTAGTTGTTTCTTGTGTTTTGGAATTGATAACGGCGAGGCCCGTGATTGCCAAACCTGCAATTAGGAATCGAAACCCCATCGCCCGCCCTCCAACAAAGACTTTCGACCTCAAAAGCCACTGCTCCGCAAAATATCGTGATTAATGATTCGTGATTGGCGAGCCTCCGCCAACCTCCCGCCTGCCTGAAAGCGAGTTCTAATACTCCTCCTTTCCGAGCGCCTGCTTTCGGGGTTGGCGAACCGACTCTATTTTGTTGAGGGGTCTTACCCATCATTTTGCTATTATCTCCGATCGGCGGTAGTTTGCAAGGGTAAGGATAACTACACAGCCGAATTGCCCAAATCGCAAAACTTACTTGCTGTCTGTAGTTTCACGCTTCACCTGTACTAAAATAGATTTAAATCATTACTCAATCTTTACAAAAACGCCACCAGCTTTGCAAGTTTTTTAAACAAAGACGGGGCGACGGAAAAGAATCTAAAATATAACAGCGATTAAGGTTAGTTTATGCTTGTACCCCTCGGCTTCGGTCAGCGATCAATAGTTACTTCTCTCGGCAGAATGGTTTACTACACTGCTGAAAAAATGCCTTGGATGGGGTTGCCGACCTCAACTTCGGAAAATAAGCCGAACTTAGTATTTTTTCACGGTTTTGGTGGCGGGTCGAGTGCCTACGAATGGTCGAAAGTTTATCCGGCTTTTGCGACAGAATATCGAATTTTAGCACCGGATTTAATCGGTTGGGGGCGATCGGAACATCCGGCAAGAAATTATCAGGTTGAAGATTATATCACAACGTTGATCGAATTTCTAGAAAAAACTTGCGGCACTCCGACAGAGGTGATTGCTTCTTCGCTAACAGGGGCGATCGCGATTCGAGCGGCGATCGCACGGCCGGATCTCTTCAAATCCCTAATTTTGACCATACCCAGCGGTTTGTCGGACTTCGGACAAGATTACGGCAGCAGTTTCTTCGCTAAGCTAGTCAACACGCCGATTTTAGATCGCTTGCTCTACAGTACCGGAATCGCCACAGACGGCGGCATCCGTAGCTTCCTAGAACAACGCCAATTTGCCGATTCGCGTCGCGTTTACCAAGAAATTGTTGATGCTTACCTCCAATCTGCTTTGGAACCCAATGCAGAATATGCCGCCCTGTCTTTTGTGCGGGGAGATTTGTGCTTTGATTTGTCGCTGTACATCACTCAGCTAACAACGCCGACAGCGATTATTTGGGGAGAAAAATCGCAGTTTACCGGGCCCGATATCGGCCAGCGGTTGGCAAACCTCAACCCCGAAGCAATCAAAGTTTTTCAACCTCTCGAAAACGTAGGTTTGACTCCGCAGTTAGAACTTCCCGCTGTCACGATTGGCTTAATTCGGCAATATTTAAAGTTGCTTTCGGAAGGGTGAAGAAGTTCGGCAACGGATTTTGTAACGGATGTAACGGATGTAACGGATGTAACGGATGTAAAGGATAGAAGGAAGAAGGAATATGAATTCCCTCTTCCTCATTAGCAATGACTAATGACTACTGACTACTGACTAATGACTACTGACTACTGACTATTCTTTTACTCGCACGTCGATGACGCTGGCGTTGAAAATGTACTTGTTGCCTTCAAGCTCTAGCGTAGTGCCAATTTTGACTTTCGTATTACCTAAAACCGGGCCATTTTCAGTAAGTTGACCTTTTCCCTCTAAGGTAAACATCATATTTTTGCTGAATGCTTCTTCTTCTCTGGGATCGGGGAGAGCTTTCAGAGTGCCGTTGGGCTGAGGAACTGCTAGGGTTCTGGTGAGAGTTTTGGCAGATTTAATGGTAATCTGACCGGAGGGTTGATTGCGGATCACCACATTGATTTTATCACCTGGTTTGAACAAGTCTTGAACGTTTGTTCCTTTGAGACCGATCGCAATTGCATCAATCTCTACAGGTTTGATACTGGTGCCGACTTGGGCGACGGAACCGCCAGAAGTGCCGGGAAAGAAAAAGATTCCGACTGCAACTAGCAGTACGATTAGAGCCGCACCTACGTCTAGGATGCTGAGTTTGCCGAACAGTCGGCCTTGAGAATCCAAAATTTTCATAAATCGCCTATTATACTGATAGCGACAGGAGTATGTTTACAAGCTCAGGACTTACACAGACATCGATGAAAAACAGATGCTGCTATTGCTGAGCTACCGCTGGCAATGACATACTTTATTGATGCGTAAGTCCTGAAGCTAAAAGATATTACCACAACGATCGCCCAAAATCCGCATGACTGGGGCACTTAAGCCAGAAGGCAGTTGACGGCGGTTGGTTAGCCTGGGGGTCGATCGCCCAGAAGCTGGTGGCGCGGTTAAAAATTGACAAAAAGCTAGAATAGCAACTAAGCAGCCTCAAATTACGTCTGCCTATTGAGTGACTTTTCGAGTTTTTCCTCAAATTTTATCTAACTTCTCCCACGTATCAATCATGTTAAAAAGTTTTTGGTTGACTTGCCGGCGTACTTGTGGCCGGGGGATTTATCTGTTTCTGTCCCTGATTGTGGCTGCGGGTATCTGGGTGGTTTCCCCGGAACCGACTCAAGCATTTTCTTTGCCCGAACTGATTTTTCGAGGCATTCAAGTTATTCAATTGTCGAATATGTCCGATCGCCAAGAGGTGACTATTGGCCGACAAATTAATCAGCAGTTAACGAACAGCGAGTTTAAGATTGACCGCGATCGGGACACTACAGAATATATCAACCGCATCGGTCAACGACTCGCTCAAGAAAGCACTCGCCCAAATATTCCTTATACTTTTCAAGTGATTGACGACGACACGATTAATGCTTTTGCAACTATGGGCGGTTTTGTTTATGTGAATAAAGGTTTGATGACGGCGGCGGACAATGAGGCAGAATTGGCAAGTGTGATCGCCCACGAAATCGCTCACATTAATGCTCGCCACGCGATTAAACAAATGCGTCAAATGGCCATAGCTTCAGGCGTAGCTTCGGCCACTGGGCTTGATCGATCTCAGGCGGTTCAGATTGGGGTGGAATTGGCTTTGCGCCGTCCCCACAGTCGCCAAGCTGAGTATGAAGCCGATCAGTTGGGATTGCAAACTATGGGGCGAGCGGGCTACGCTCAATCTGGGATGGTTGATTTTATGAAAAAGTTGCTCAACAAGCCTTCTCCTCCTAGCATTTTAAGCACTCACCCGGCAACTGGCGATCGAATTGCTGCTATCTCGCAGGCTATAGATCCGGAGCTTGCTAGCGGTGAAGGTTTGGATAATGAGGATTACAGGCTAGAAATCCGCAGACTTTTAGGTTCGTAGCAATTCTCAATCTGTCAGGGGCTCTATTGTTTTCTCTTCTATTTTCTTCTCTTTTCTTACTTCGCGCTCTTCGCGCCTTCGCGGTTCGTTAAAAAACAAATCCAGTTATATCATGTCCCATGGATTAACCATAATAGCCCGGTCGGGGCGGGTTTTTGAGATTGTCAATTATTGGCACGTATTGTTGGTGAACCCGCCCCTACAAAAATCGCGGTTCCTCCACCGGACATGATATTACTAGGGTACGTCAGAAGCAGGTTAATTTCGATTTAATTGATCAAACTTAAACTGACATACCCTAAAACTACAAATTGATTTAACACTGCTGTTGAACAATAGAATCGATCGCAGCTTGGGGGGGTGCAATCGGCTGCGGCTTCAATTGCCGGACAACTTCGTCAAACGGCAAAATTCGGACTTGATTGTTAAATACATTTACTTGATAAACTCTGCGGTAGCTGAGGTCAAATCCTGTCAGCCAGCCGCTTTTGGGATGATAAGCACCCGTGTCAATATCCAACCACCCTTCGCCCCTGACTAATTCGCCCGGTCTGACGCCATGAAAGGTAAAGGTGATCGTGTGACCGGTGATAATTAATTTATTGGGAAAATAGGGTTTCGACATGGTGTGAAATTCCCTGCGAATCCAACAGAGTTGTTCGATCGACTGTTCATCGATCGACAGATGGGGGTCAACGCCGGCGTGAACCAGCCAGATGTCCCCTAAGTCCAGGTGCGTGGGGAGCGATCGCAGCCACTCTAAGTGTTTATACGGCATCATCCCTGTATCTCTGTAGCTCGCTACTGTCGCATCGCCACCACTGTAGAGCCAAGATTGCCACGCTCGCATATCCATCGGCGTTCCCGACAAAGCCTCCAGCATCAGTTGTTCGTGGTTGCCCAACAGAGTTTGGTAGGGGCTTTGCTGCACAAAATCTAATACCTGAGCGCTTTTGGGGCCACGATCGATTAAGTCTCCCAAAAAATAGACGCGATCGTTCGAGCTGGGGGCAAGTGCCTCTAGCAGGGTCATTAAGCCGTCGTAATGCCCGTGTACGTCCCCGATAACAATGCGCCGGTGCTCCATTGTGTTTATCCGCTTCCCTGACTCAAAAGCCCCATCTCTAGCTTATAGCATCTGATTTTGCTGTTATGTGCCTCCCCTCTTTTACGGTGGAGGGGTGTCACCCATTATAGTGCTTTTTATAAAGATTCTGTAAAGCTCACCAGTACCTGTTTGCGTAGCTACTGGTAGAAACACAGGCAAGCTGTTAATTGTGCTTCTGCAACTGCTGTTACTGAGGCAAAGCTTTGAGTTATTTCACGCTTTAGGGTGCATCAGCGATTAGCCGACGGATTAAGTCGAAAATAATCCTAGCTGACACACCGTAAAATACGATCGAGCCTTAACGATTGTCACTGAGTCAAAGCTTTGAGGAATGTCTGGAGTTCTGCCAAAAAACCTTTCTTTTTTAGAGGTTTTGCAGGTGCGGTGGAGTCAGGATCGGCGCTTGGGAGAGAAGCGGCTAAAATCCGCTCTAAATCGTCTCCGACTGGTTTTTGGGCGGTTTCAGAAATTAGTTTGTATTCGTCGTTTGTTTCCAGCCACACTTGCCAGGATTGGGGGTAGCAGCGGAATAAAGCAGCAGTGTCTAGGGGTCTGATATAGTAGCAGGATTCAATTTTGCTGAGGAATCGATCGCGCAATTGGCGGCCCGCATAGCCTATACCTATGGTGGCAACATCTTCGAGGCGCGGGTTGAGTAGAATTACTGGGCGACCGGCCGCAGCTATATAAATTTTTTCGACTTGGGCAACTTCTACTGCTGCTGGATTGATCAAAAGGAAAAGTTGATCTTCCGGTGCTATTTTATCTTCAACAGGGGTGCGACTGCTACCCAAATCAGTGACTTTAAACGGTGTTTCTCCCCAGTCGCGGCGCGCGAGGGCTGCCGCACCGGTGTCGGGAAAAAAGACTTTTACTCCGGGGTAGATTTCCTCAAATTCTGGGAGGAATTGTAGGGTGATAGACTGTGCTTGTAGGGCGATTTCTGGAAATACTAATTCGACTTGCAGTAGAGTTTTGCCGTCCGAGAGGGCAGCGGCGGTGGCAATGCGGGATTGGGCGATCGCGTCGTTGAGATCCTTGGGCAGTTCTGTCATTAATCTAATTGTTTTTACTCTACTTCTCTCAATCCAATTTTACCTGAGATATTGCACCATTCTCAATTACCTGTTCTTGAGCAGGGCGCAAGATGTAAGTTTTACCGCATCAAGCAACAAAAGCTAACACCGACACGGGCGAACCGGAACCTCCCAAAAGGCGCAATATTCCGATAACTAAAGTGATGTCAGCCGCAGGTAACAAGTCGAGATTTGCTAGATTTTCCAGCACTATTCGTTGCTTTTCCAATACCAATGTGTTAACCGCAAAACTTTCATCTCGCCCGGTATCTACTCCGTGAGTGTCGGTTCCAACTCCCGCGATAGAGCGTTCTTCTAGCAAAAATTGAGTTGCTGCTTTGCCAAATCCGGGAAAGTGGAAAATTCCGCGATCGTCTCGGTTGAAAAATGCTTTCTCGTCATCCCATTTTTCTTGCCAGCCAGTATACAATAAAACTAGATTTCCAGGTTCTATAAGTTTGTGCTGCCGTTCCCAAGTCAATATATCATCAATTGTTAAAGTGTAGTCGGGATTGGCAAGACTTTGCTCTCGGATGTCGATCGCAATTGCCGGCACAACGAGTGACTGCGGGGAATAATTATCAATGCTGGCGCCTTCTGCATAAAAGCTGTTGGGTGCGTTAATGTGAGTGCCGCTGTGTTCGCCCATCGAAAATTTTCGCAGGAAATACCCGTCTGTTTCTATTTGAGATACTGTGGCAATTTCGGTCGCTGGATCTCCGGGCCAAATGGGAATATTTGGGTGAATTGAATGGGTTAAGTCTACAATTTTGCGGTAGGCGATCGTTTTTAATTTATTTGACTTAAAGTTGTTTGTCATCTCTCTAAAAAGTTGCGTTATTTTGCTGGGAGTAGGGTAAGTCATTCGATATCCCATATCGCCCGTCTATCTTGGCGAAAGTGCTTTAACAATCTTCACTACTTCATCATAAACCGCCGACCAATGGCAGTCATGAGCCCTATTAGGGAAGCCAACCATATGCTCCTTAGAAACCAATCTGGCAGGTATAATATTTTCTCGAACCAGCGGAGACGACCAGTGTTCTTGAACCCAATCCACACCGTGAACACCAGGCTGTGCATGGACTACACCAGGCTTATTAGCAATCCATTGTACTATTGCGATTCCAGAACCGGAGGGTATGCAGTATAAATCTACTTCATTAATAAAAACTACCTTTTCATAATTAGTGCTGCCAATTAGAGAGTATATTGGAATATTAAAAGGCAAAAGAGTAAGAATTTCATTCAGAATATCCTTTTCCGCTACAATCATCGACTCCGCTAAAGGGTATTCTACTTCGTGGCGCCCCCAGCCATCAAAAACTACTCCCAAATTAGGAAAGTCCTTCGCTAGTTCTTTGATTATATTACTATTTCCCTCCACCTGAGATACCCAAGTTCTACTACTTCTAATTTGGATACACAAAAGAGGGAAATGTTTTTTAGCATTTTCTACTTGTTCTAAAAATTCTGGATTTTCAGTACACTTTTTTAGAGAAAAGTGAGTGACGCGATCCGCTAACTCTTGACTCATAAATAAGTCACTGACTTGAACAGCAAAATAGTTATTCTCTAATATAGTTTGAAATAGCTCGTCATTATTAGCTAATTGACTAATTTTATGGCTGGGTATTTCAGGGAAAACACCGCCGACATTAAAAAACTGTTTATCCCCCACTAAAAATCTTTCTATTTTCTCTAAAAGATTGTTGTGCTGAAGATAGAGAATACCTGATAAATCATTCCAGTAGTAGTGACCAAAATTTTTATTAAATCCTATATCAAATACGAGTTTTTTAGTAATTTCGGTTTGTATATACAATTTAGTCTTTGGATAACTACTAATTAGATTACTTTTTAACATATTGATAATTCTGTGGATTGTTTCATTAGGTAGCCACCGGTGAGGAGTATATTTTATAATTAGTTCTTTTCCTGGTAGATAAATATACATTTTTCCGCGACAAGTATTACCAATTGCTAAGTAAAATATTTCCTGGCTAACAAAGCGGTAAAAGTGTATTGATACACCGGATTCACAATAAATATAAAATGATTGATTAGACCTGAGAATTTTACCGCTAAAAGGGCAGACTGAGTAAATATAACCTGTTTCTACTATCGCCTTGCTACAAGCATAGTTTTTATAAGGTTCCAATACTTCAGAGACTGTTTCGACAAATTTTCTAGAAAGTTTTAGTTTCGGTGTAGAAACGAAAGTATTAATATAAATTTCTTCTAAACTAAGATTATCTTTTTTTATTATTTGTAAATTAGCCCATGATATGCCATAATTAGTGAGAAAAAATTTGTCAGATTCCTTTAAATTATTCATATCAATAATTTTATAGTGGCTGTTTTTATCAAAATAGGATTCTGCTTCAGCTTTTGTGGGAATTGGCTCAGAGATATCATCAATTTTTCCTAAATGATTTAAGTTTTTCCACAAAATATCATAAATTTCTCCTGTTTCAGGGAATTTTTCTTGTTCACCCTTATTATTAACTTCCTGGTTATGACTAAATTGCGGGGCTTTCTGGAAACAAGCGATCGCTTCATCCATTAAATCTCTTTCTGCCAAATACAGACTAAAATCATAATAGACCATCGCCTGATGAGGCTCGGGCTTCAATACATAATCAAAACAAGCAATAACTCGCTCGATTCCTGCTTGCTTAACTAAAACCACTCCCCAACTAGGGTTTAACTCAATGGCACGATAATAAGCTAAATTAGCTGGCTCGATCTGTCCAGTTTTTAATAAGACTTGGGCCATATAATAATAGGAACCTGCCCTATCTGGATTAATATCTATCGCCTGTTGAAAAGAGGATATCGCCTCCTCAAAGCGCCCTAATTTGGTCAAAGCCTCTCCTAAATTATGGTGAGAACAATAAAAGTTAGGGTTTGCTTCTATGGCTTGATAGTAATAAGCGATGGCTTCCAATAATTTTCCTTTCTGTTTCAATTGGTTAGCAGTTTGAAAATAGGTATTAGTCATGGTGTGGGTTATTGGATATTTGCGAAATGAACTTAATTTATCAGTATTTGATGCACTCAAAGTTAGGGTCGGTTGCTCTAATTGTGATTGGGATTGTTTCAGTTTTAAGGGCGCTCGCTCCACAACTACAACCTTGCGATCAACCGATCGACCGTAGCTTCCATCACATCCTTTGTTTGCCCGGAAACAGTATACACCAAAGCTTCTCGATAAACTCTCCCGGCCGGGTGAACAATACCGTTAGCAGCACCGCTAGAAACTGCAACAGCAGCGTGCCCGCAACGCACCGCTAAATCAATAGCTTGAGCGCGCAGCGCTAATTGTTGTGCTTTCGAGCTATGTTGAGATTGTGGGAAATTCTGTTTTAGCCGATCGAGCTTTTGCTCTAGTTTTTGGCAAGCCGCCGTTATAAAAGGTGAATTCTTAGCAGCCCCGGCGGCTGCAATTACATCCAATCCTGCTCGAATACAGCCAAAAGTAGCCGGAACAAAATTCAGTATATTTTTGCTGTCGTTTTCCGAAATCCAGCCGACAGGTTTAATTGAAATTATTTCCGATTCATGCAGCAACCAATTATCGAGAGTGGCTGTCACAGTATTAGTCGAGTTCATGGCGATTAATTGCATGATTTCGCTACAAGCTATTTTACCATATTCGCCTTCAATATTGGCAAAAGGCACTAAACCAAAAACAGCGCGTTTGTCAGGAAGCACCGCCGCTACAATAAACTTTTGAAACAAGCCAAAACCTGTTACCCAAGGAACTTTTCCTGACAATAAATAGCCCGCTTTTGTGGGAGTTGCGGTGACGGCCGGATTGCCCGATCGCCTCAAATGCGAAAACCCAATACCCAAGCGTAACTCTTTTTGGGCGATCGCGGGCAAGTATCTGCTTTTTAGCAGTTCATTGTCGCTGTTGGCAAGCATTGCAGTGGCGCTGTGGTGCTGAGTTTGCAGGAAAGACAAAGCGCCGGAATATCGAGCCGTCAATTCCTGATATTGGTAAAAAATCTCCGGTGCAATTTCGGCACCGCCCCATTTTTGGGGAACTCGCAATGCTAAGAGCGATCGATTTTCTAATCCAGCAACTGCTGTTTTTAGGGCTTCCGAGTCGCTGTCGATAATTTCTGCGTGGGGTGAAACGCACTTTTGCAGGTAAGTTTCTGTGCTGTTTAGAATATCTTGAAGATCCATGTTTTATAATTATTTTATAGCAGAGGTAGGGACGCGGCACTGCCGTGTCCCTACTTATTTCCTCACATTGTGCACCCTTATCAAGAACAGGCAAGATGCCTGTTCCACAAGAAATAAATTCTATCTCTTGTGGAACGGGCATCTTGCCTGTTCATAAAAGGCTGACTGAGAATGCCAAAACTAACTCATTGCCACACTTTCCAAGGAGCCTTCCCTTCATCCCAAAGTTCGTTTAAATACTTGTATTCTCGAAAAGTATCCATCGCAAAGAAGAAGCCCTCATGACGGTAAGCCATCAACTGTCCGTCTGCCGCTAAACGCTGCATCGGCTCCTGTTCTAAAACACAATCATCTTCCCCCAAATACTCAAATACCCGGCGGTTAAATATCATATATCCAACACTAATCCAGCCGTCGATTTGAGGTTTCTCAGTAAATTGTACTACACGGCTATCGCTGTCTACCTCCAAAATCCCAAAGCGAGAAATCGGACGAAATGTGGTGACAGTTGCCAGCTTACCATGAGATTTGTGGAAATCGACTAAAGCCTCAATGTTGACATCAGCTACTCCATCGCCGTATGTCACCATGAAATTCTCGCGATCGATATATTTTTCGATCCGTTTTACCCGCCCCCCTGTCATGCTTGCCGCGCCAGTTTCAGCTAGTGTCACCTTAAAATCTTGTTCGAGATGTTCCTCGTGATAAGTGATGGTATTTTGCCGTCCCAGACAGATAGTAAAGTCATTGTTCATGGCTTCATAATTAAGGAAATATTCTTTAATCATGTTGCCGCGATAGCCCAAGCACACAATAAAGTTTTGGAAACCGAAGTGTGCATAGATCTTCATGATGTGCCAAATAATCGGATGTCCCCCCACATCAACTAAGGGTTTGGGACGAAATTCTGTTTCTTCTCTGAGACGAGTACCGAGACCGCCGGCTAGGATAACTACTTGCATTTTTTCAATTTTTTAAAGATCGGGACTTACGCATCAAAACCCAAGAAACCTGGTTTTTGGCCGTTTCTGCCGGTGTAACGAAGTATTTCGCAAAAAAACCCGGTTTCTGACCACCCGTGCGTCCAGGACTAAAGATAATCAATTAATGTATCATCAATCATTAGTGATTTTTTCAAAGAATTATTAACATTTTCTCATAGTGAGTGAAGCTTTGTAAACCACAGACATCACGAACTACTATGAATAATCGTAGGGTGCGCCTCGGCGCACCGTGTATTTATGAATAATCGTAGGGTGCGCCTCGGCGCACCGTCTATTAAAATGCAGCGCGCAATTTCTAACTTACGAATGGTAGATTAGGAAATAGACAAAAAAAGCCAACACCTCTACTAAATATAAGAAATAGATTCAACAGCAATGAAAAATCAACTCGATCGCCTAAAAAAGTTTTTAGGTATCCTCTGTACGATCGCCTCAATAATTATATTATTCCAATCGGCTATACCTGGTGTTTACGCCACGGTTGTTGCACCGAAAATCTCAACCATACCACAAACCACCATAGCTTTTGTGCCCAACATACCGGGCAGCGGATTAGACTTTCACGAAGCAGCAGGAGGACACACTTTAGAGAGACACGTTGGCAAAACCGAAGCACAACTAGCACAGCGACTCGCAAGCGAAACGAGAATTTCTGCCGCATCTTCCTTTACTAACCGTTCCGTCGCCGAAGCGGCTATTGCAGAAGCAATGAACAGAAATCAAAGTGCGATCGACTCTTGGGTGAAAAGTCGAGGTAATCGTTATACGATCGACTACAACGCCAACAGAATCATTGGCATTACTCTGCGTCGCCGCGCATCCAAAGCAACTTCGACAACTAGCCTGAGAATCGTCCTCCAGCGCAGCGCCCAATTACCTCCCGGATACTTTATTCTCACAGCCTATCCCCAATGATCGATCAATTTCCTCATTTAACCCAATTTTTCAGTTCCTACTTTCACCAAGACTGGCCGTTAGAAGCTGACACTCCCAGCGATGTAGTGAACAACTACCGCACCAGCGAACCGCCCGCAAGTGTTGAAGCTGCATCGCAAGAGCTCAGCAAACTGCTAGAAATGCCGATCGCCCCAGCCGATTTAGAAGCATTCATCCTCGATGAATTAGGGTGTTACTACGACCCACAATCCGAAAATCAAACACTCCGAGAGTGGTTGGAATCGGTGCAAAAATCTTTGAATAATCCCAGCTAAACTCTACTGACATCAGGTACCGCGCGATCGATAAACCCGTAGGGGCGGGTTCACCACTAGCCTCAAAAAGTACAGATAGGTTAAATAAACCCGCCCCCACCCCGCGATTTCTCTTCAAATCAAGCTCACTTGCTAACCGTCAATAAGTAGCCTTCGTGGACGTTGAAATTAGGGATAACATAAGCCAAGCTGCCACTACCCACCGAAAAACTTTCTTCTTTAACAGTGACAAGCTTTGGCACGGCTCCTTCTTGATTGTTGGGAATTTTTTCTAATTTTAGATTGATTTTCTGACCTCTTTGAATACCTAGCTGCTCCAAATTGCCGAGGGTTAATGTTACCGTTGTTGCTGAGGAAAAATTGGGATCGAAATAACCTAAAAGTATCTGTGCTTTACCTTCAGGATTTGACTTGCTGGCTAAAGCGACAAGGCGATTGTTATTTGACCAACTCCGCACCCGCGAATTAACTCCGTCAGCATAAGCTTTGTAAGTCCACCAAGCAGCTCTCGGCTCAAAAGTATTAGGCGTGACCATCCCACTCAGCGTATTGTTGAAGCAATTGCTAACTTTATTTGGCCCTTGAGTATCCCAACAAGCTCTGCAAGCACCGTCAGCTTTTGCATACTCTAAGTTATACAAATAACCTAAGATTTCCCCCGGCTGGTACTGCGCTAAGTTCCCGACTATTTCGTTGACGTAAATTTTTTGCAATTTCAGTTCCTTGTAAGAGGGACTTTGCTGAAAATTGCGTTTAGCATCAATTACATGGTCGTCAACAAATAAGATCATGGTATCGTTGAGTTCGTGCCAAGCTAAGAAATTTACTTCCAGTTTGTTCGCTTTGCAGTAATCCAAAAAAGCGGCGATATATCCTTTGTTGTAGTTGGTAATGCTCGGCCCGCCAATCATTGCTGACGGCCCCAACTCTTCCCGCAAAATTTTGTAAGCCCTTTTGTAGGTTTCAAAGAATTGTTCTCTGCTTCCATTCCAAAACGGATTTTTTAAATCTGGCTCATTCCATACATCCCAAATTATTTTTTTGCCTTTATTTTGCTGAGCTAACTCTCGGATGAATGCTTCCCATGCGGGGTAGTTTTGATAGGGCCAGCCATTGGGATTGCTACCGTAGCCCCACAAGTCGCTGACTAGTAACTGAAACTCGGCTCCGCTGGCGATTACTCGATCGTAAATATCGAGTCTCCCCACCCGCCAAAGTTTGGGCTGCAAGGGTTTTATCGAGCTATCCGGGGGCTTTGCGGCATCGATTCCGTGCAGGATGCCACTCATGGAAATTGTACCGGTGGCTGGCTGTCCAAAATCTACTGTAACGTTCGATCGCAGTTGGGCGATCGCTCTTGGCTGTCCCAAATAGGCTATTAACAGAACAGTGACAATAGCTAAACAAATTGGCAGCAGTTTATTAATACGTGGGAACTTGAATGTAAATTGCATATCTTTGGTGTGGTTAATGTTTTGTGGAACGGGCCGGAGAACCCGTTCCTAAGAATGCTGCAAGAACTCAGTTTTAACGAACCGATGAAAACACTTCAAAACCCTGTATTGATTGTATCACTTGTTGCCACGATCGGGAGTTGATCAGCTCGTTGGTATCGAACGGAACTCCTTTTTGCACAGCGAAAATACCAAAATTTTTCACCCAATCAAAGATACTTTCTGTGGTAAAATAAGGTGTGCAGGCCCAAGCAGATTGCAAATTATTCACCATCTCGGACATATCTCCTCGATCGTAAGCGTCCCAAGCTTTCCACACTAAATAATAGTATTTCAGCAGGCTATCGACTTGCTGTACCTGCTTTTTGAGTTTCGGACTGATAGAGAAACTGTCGCTCTCATCGTCACTTTCAAGTGCTTGTTCAATTAATTCTATATATTCCCGCAGCATCCGTTCTTCTTTGAATAGTTCTTGGGCTCGCGCTTTGCACGCTTGTCCTGCACCTCGGCGCAATTCGGGATTTTCTGCCCATATTTCCACCGTTTCTACTAACTCTTTTACTGTTCCTTCTGGGTCGATTGTAGGATCGGGGAGCAACTTTCCTGTATCTCCCAATTCTTCAGGAATCCCGCTGACTGCAGTGGCAATTACGGGCAATCCTTTCGCCATTGCTTCCATAATTGCTAGCGGCATTCCTTCTGCTTGGGAAGATAAAATAAAGATGTCGCTGGCATCGAGCCAATCGGCAATATCCCAGCGCTGTCCTAAGAATTTAACCTGTTCTTCTACTCCCAATTTGCTCACAGTTGCTCTTAATTCAGGTTCCAGATTGTCGTGAGTTGTAGACCCTGGCCCAGCCCAAACAAAGTAAATTTGGGGCCAAATTGGACGATTTTTCAATTGGGCGATCGCCTGCAATTGATACTGATATCCTTTAATTGGAGTCAATCTCGCCGCCGTAAAACAAACAACAGCATTTTCGGGGATTCCTTGTTCTTGACGCAGGCGTTGGCGAGTGGAAAGATTCGGCGGTTTAAAATAACTGTTCGGTCTCCCATAATAAATAACTTTGCCTCGTTTTAGAGGCACTTTAAAAATTCTTTTGAACAAGTTTAAATTTTCCTGGGACACTGCTACTACTGCTTTGGCTAAATCGTACTGATAGGAGACAGCCTCAAAATAGGGAATTTGATCGCCCCGATCGAAAGTTTCATAATTCCGGCCGATATAACCGAGAGTAACTATGTACGGTATGTCCTGCTTAATAGCAACTTGTTTAGCCGCAAAATTTGCCATCGGTGAGCCATCGCTAAATATAATTAAATCCGGTTGAGCCCGGGCATAAACTTTTTCAGCATCTCCTAAATTGTACGAAACTCGCAAAAACTCTTTAATCGTGTCAAAGTCCAGCCAAATATGTTCTATACCTAGCTGCTTTTGTTCGGCAATTAAAGGGTTAAAACTTTTAGTTTGAACACTAATAATTTGGTAGCCGTCGGCTGCTAATTTACACATCAGCGAGTGGTTAAACTGAGCCAAACCTCCCACTCCGTGGTCTTCGGCGAACAGGAGTATGCGGGCTTTTTGCGGTTGCTCAATCGAAATATCTGCAGGTTGAAATTGAGGAGTCTTGTTAGCAGCAACCACTACGACATGTTGCCATTCTTTTAAATTTGTTAAGGCATAAGTATCAAATTCGATACCGTATTCTTGCGAAACACTCCTAAAAGTTTCTAACCATTTAAATACTGTTTCCGTACCTGTAAAAGGAGTGTAATGAAGAGATTTCTCCAAACACTCGACCATCTCTGCCAAATATCCATCACGGTACATCCGCCACGCTACCCATACTAAACACCTGTAACGTTCCGCGCGTTTCAAGTCGCGGAGGTACTGAGGTAAGTCTAGCCGCGCGAAAAATTGCTCCATCACAATTTCCATATTTTTCATTACTTTGGATCCGCTGGACATGAGATTACTGTCGTGCTGGCGATAGCAGGTTAATATCTCTTTTAACCAAACTGACTTGCAGCCTTTTAAAGCTAAACGTAGGACAAAATCTAAATCTTCGGTTGGCGGCAAGCGATGATCGAAACCCCCCAAGCGTTCCCACCACTCTCGCCGCAGCATCAGGGCGCTGGAACGGACTGATTTGTACAAAACTAAGCTTTGTAAATTTAAGTAGGGTGCTTCTTCCCAAGGCTTTACTCCATAGATGCCTTCGTCCTTTTTGTCAACTATCAGCCAACCTGTCTGCACCAAATCTAATGTGGGGTCAACGTCAAAGCAAGCAATTTGTTTTTCGAGTTTTTCTGGGAGGAAGAAGTCGTCGCTGTCGAGAAAAGCTAAAAATTCGCCTTTGGCTAGTTCGCAGCCCCGATTCCGAGCTATTGCTGCCCCTTGATTTTCTTGATAAACGTACTGAATGAAATCGCCGTAAGGCTCTAAGATTTGGCGAGTGTTGTCGGTCGAGCCGTCATCTACGACAATAATTTCCCAGTCTTGGTAAGTTTGGTCTATCACACTTTCTACTGCTCTAATTATATAGCAATCGCAGTTATATGTCGGGATAATTACGCTGACTCGTGCTGCTTTTTGGGGAATTATATTAGAAATTAAGTCTTGCCATTCTGGTAAGTTTCTTAATGATTGCATAGTTAGGGGAAATCCGTAAGCTTTAGCAATAGCACCCAGACGATTTATCCAATCTCTTACGGTTTTTTTAGCAGAGTAAGGAGTATAAGCGAAAGATTTTTGGTAATACTCAACCGCTGACGCCGGATAGCCGGTATAGTACAAGTGCCATGCCATCCATGTCAGTGCTTCGTAGAAAGCAGGATTTTCTAAGTCGCGGATGTGCTGTGGCAAATCGGGTTTATTGAATAAGTTTTGTTTTAATTTAATAAACAGATTTGCTTGTTCGATCGATTTTTTAATTGACACATTTTTGTCATGCTGGCGATAACATACGGTCACCTGGGGTAGCCAAGCAGATTCGCAACCTAACAATGCTAAACGCAATACTAAATCGGCATCATCTACGGAATTAAACTCTGAGTTAAATCCCCCTACCTTTTCTAACCACTTTCGCCAAAACATCATGGCGCTAGGAAGTACGGGCATCTGTACTATCCATGTTTTCAAGTTTAATGTTGGGAAATCTTCCCAACATTTGATATCAGAAATTGTCTCTCCTTGCTCGTTCACTAAACGCCAGCCGCTATTGACAATTCCTAGTGATGGCTGAGCGTCAAATAACGCAACTTGTCCAGCTAACTTATCGGACAAGAAAAAGTCATCTTGATCTAAAAAAGCAATTAATTCACATCGGGATTCCTGAATTCCTCGGTTGCGGGCGGCAGCTACTCCTTGGTTTTCCTGATAAACATAGCGAATTTTGTCAAAATAAGGCTGCAATGCTTGGCGGGTGTCGTCGGTTGAGCCATCGTCTACGACGATAATTTCCCAGTTTTTATAGGTTTGGCTGATGACGCTTTCTACCGCTTGCGCGATGTAGCGATCGCCATTATATGCTGGAATAATTACACTTACTCGCGGTGTCGGATTTGCTATTGACATGAGTTTTATCGGTGATAAGGAAGGGTTCGGCAACTGATTATGAAACGGATGTAACGGAGGTAACGGAGGTAAGGCAGAAGGCAGAAGGCAGAAGACAGATGCAATTCTACTGCTGACAGCCATCTGAATTTGAAATGTAAATCTGGTCTTTTAGCGTGCATAAAATACAGATTCAATACCCTGTACTTCCTCGACTAATTGTTGCCATTCGGGTGAATTAGTTAGAGAATATGTATCTAAATAATGCCCTTTAGCTGACGAAAAATTACCAAAAAATTCTATCCAGTTTAACAGCGTTTCTGTACTCAAAAAAGGCGTACACTGCAAAGATTCTTGAAGCCACTTCTGCATCCCGATGAGATCTTCTTGACAGTAAGCGTGCCACCCCTTCCACACTAAAAAGCTGTAGCGCACCCGGCTTTCTACCTTCGCCATCCACTCCTGCACCTGTTTTTGAGTAACAAATTGATCTTTTTCGCGATCGGAAAGTAAAGCTTTTTCGATCGCCTCAACAGACTCTGCGAGCATCCGCTCCTCTTTGAACATTTTCTCGGCCCGCTGCTTGCAAGCTTGACCGATTTGGCGGCGCAATTCTGGATTCAGCGCCCAAGCTTCTACAGTTTCCGCCAATTCCCTCGCTGTGCCTTCGGGATCGGTATTCGGATCGGGCAACAACTTCCCAGTATCGCCGAGTCCTTCTGGAATCCCGCCCGCTGCCGAAGCAACTACGGGCAATCCTTTAGCCATCGCTTCCATGACTGCAAAAGAAGGTGCTGCATCGCCGAGAGATGTCAAAATGAATATGTCGCTAGCATCCAGTAAATCTAGGATATCCCAGCGCTGTCCGATCAACTTCACGCGATCGCTCACTCCTAACTCTCTAACAGCTTCCCTCAATTCTCTTTCTAGATCCCTATAGCTTCCCTCGCCATTTCCCGCCCAGACAAAATAAAGTTTAGACCACACCGGAGACTGCTTCAACTGTTTGATTGCTTCGATCTGATATCGATGCCCTTTAACGGGTGCCAATCGAGCAGATGTGAAACAGACAATCGCATCTTCAGGAATTTCTAACTCTTGCCGCAGGCGTTGGCGAGCCGAAGGATTAGGAGGTGCAAAATATTCAGGAGAGCGCCCCAAGTAAATCACTTGTCCTCGCTCTTTTGGCAACTTGAAATGTTGGCACAATAAATTCAAATGTTCGTAAGCCAAAACAATCACGGCTCTAGCTTGCAGGCACTGATACAGCACTCCCTCTCGATAAGGCACTACATCCCCGTAGGCAAAATTTGCGTGATCTGGCATGACTAACCCGATTAACATCATGTATGGTATTCCCATCTGAATAACTACCTGTTTAACTGCAAAATTGGAATAGGGCCAGCCATCGCTAAAAATAATCAGATCGGGTTTATTAGTAGAAAAAATCTCTTGTCCATCCTCAGTATTTCTTAATACCCGCGCTAAATCTCTATGGCTGCTAAAATCGAGCCACAAGTGTTCTATACCTAACTCTCGTTCTCGCTCAAGCAAGGGGCTAGAATGTTTGGTTTGCACGCAAGTGACTCGATAGCCCAACAAGGCTAACTGACAGAGAATAGCATGGTTGTACTGCGCTAATCCTCCCACGCCCGGATCGTCGGCGTTGTAGAGTAAAATGTGCGTTTCCCTACGGGATAGCTTCGCTTCACGTGGTTTTGAAGGTGTGGAAATAGAACTCTGTTGGGATTGGGGCGGATTAGTCATAACCATCAAAATTATATCTTGCCATTCCCCTAACTGACTCAGGGAATAACCGTCAAAATTGTCACCGTATTCTTCAGAAAGGCTATGAAAAGTTTCCAGCCAATTCAAGACTGTTTCCGTGGGCGAAAAAGGGGTATATTGCAATGACTTTTCCAAACACGGGGCCATCTCTGCTAGATGACCGCCGCGATACATCCGCCATGCCATCCACACCAAGCATTGATAGCGTTCCTGGTTTTTTAACTGGCGGATTGACTGAGGCACATCAAGTCTAGCAAAGAATTTTTCCATCAGAATTTCTGTATTCTTCATTAGCGGAAAACCGCTTGACATGAGATTGGTATCGTGCTGGCGATAACAGGTAAGTGTCTCTTCTAACCAAACTGCTTTGCACCCCTTTAAAGCTAAACGCAAGGCAAAGTCTAAATCTTCCGTAGGCGGAAGCCCCGCATCGAAACCGCCCAAGTATTCCCACCACTTACGCCGCAGTAGCATGGCACTTGGGCGCACACATTTATATAGAATAAAGCTTTCTAAATCTAATTTAGACGCTTGCTGCCAAGGCTTGACGGCAGAAATCTCTCGCCCGGTTTCATCGACCATGAGCCAACCTGTTTGCACCATATCTAATGTGGGGTCAGCGTCAAAGCAAGCTACCTGTTTCTCTAGCTTGGATGGTAGGAAATAGTCATCCGCATCTAGAAAAGCTAAAAACTCGCCTTTGGCTAGCTGGCAAGCACGATTACGAGCTATTGCTGCTCCTTGATTTTCCTGGTATATGTAGCGAATTCTGTCAAAATAAGGCTGCAATACTTGCTGCGTGCGATCGGTAGAACCATCGTCTACAACTATAATCTCCAAATTAGTAAAAGTTTGACCTAGGGCGCTCTCCACCGCTTGTACGATGTAGCGAGATCCATTATATACAGGTATAATTACGCTGATTAGCGGTGTTGGATTGACTGTTGACATTATTTAGCTCGCTGTTAACCTATTACTCTCTAGTTTATATTAATCTCACGGACATTCAGCACTATTCTCAGCTCGCTAGCTCTACTTACAGAAACTTGAAGTTTGGCAAATTGTAGCATATAATCTTACAGGTAATGATTACTCAAAAGGAAAAGAAAAAATGAATTCAGAAACAGCGCAGGTGAATTTTCAGCAACAGGCAGAACTTTATTTAGCTACAGGCAACTTCGATCGGGCGATCGCACTTTGCCAACAAGTTTTGGCATCTGAACCCAACTCTGCAGAGACTTGCAAGACCTTGGGGAAGGCGCTGCAAGCTCAGGGTAAACTAGAAGACGCAAGGTATTGGTATAAAGTTGCGATCGCCCTGCAACCCGATTTTGCCGAAGCTTTTGCTAACCTCGGCACTCTCTGCGCTACTTTGGAACAGTGGCAAGAGGCGATCGCCTGTTACCAAAAAGCCATCTCCATCCAACCGGACTTTGCAGGATTTTACCGTAATTTGAGCCGGATATTTACCCAACTCGGTCAAGCTGAAGAAGCAGCAGACTGTTGGTATCAAGCACTCATCTTGGAGCCAATAGAAATATCGGAAGAATATCTAGATTTGGGTAATAGATTGCTTGCACAAAATAAGCCCGAAAAAGCGCTAGTTTGTTACCATCGCACCATTTTTTTAAACCCTAGTTTTTGCGAAGCTTATTGCAAAATAGCCGAAGCTGCTAGCGAGCTGAAACAGTGGGACGAAGCTATTGTTCACTACCGCAAAGCTATTCAACTCCAGCCGGAGATTTCGGATTTTTATTACAAATTAGGCAATGTTTTGCAAGCTAAGGAACTCTGGCGCGAAGCGGAGGCTGCCTACCGAAAAAGTATTGATTTAAATCCCAATTCTTTTTTGTCATACTACAACTTAGGCAGCGTGCTGCTCAATTTAGAAAAATGGCAAGAAGCTGCGATCGCCTACCGCACGGCTGTTGAAATCAACCCGGATTATTCTTGGTCTTACTACAGCATCGGTGCAGCTTGCGATCGATTAGAAGAATGGTCTGAATCCGCCGCAGCTTACCAGCGCGCTACTGAAGTAGACCCGAATTTTTTCGCAGCTTTTCACCAGTTAGGAGATGCTCTTTTTAAACTCGACAAGTGGTCAGAAGCTGAGGCTGCATACGAACGGGCGATCGCACTAAATGCGGATTTATTTTGGTCTCATTATAATTTAGCTTTGACTTTAGTTAAACTTCACAAGTTTGCCGAAGCAACACTCGCTTATCGGCGGGCGATCGCACTCAATCCAGAATTCTCTTGGACTTACCACAATTTAGGAGAAGCGCTGTTGAAAACTCAACAGTGGAAAGCCGCAGCTACCGCTTATCAACGTGCTATTGAACTTAATCCCCGTATTTCTTGGTCTTATTACAATTTAGGCGATGCTTTGAGTGAAAATCACGCATGGAACGATGCTGTTTCCGCCTACCTTTGTGCGCTTCAAATCGAGCCGTCTCTACCGGGAATTTACATAAAGTTAGGTGAGGCTCTAATTAAAAGAACTCCGGTAGATTCAGATGTAGCAACTAGCTACTATCACCACGAAATGCAGCCGCAGCACGCTCCTGAATTTTACTGCGAAATAGCCCAAAAGTTTGCGGAGAGCGATCGGCTTAACGAAGCCATAATATTGTACTTGATGGCATTAGAAATTAGACCAAAAGATCCTCAAATATCCCAAAAATTAGAGGATCTTTTAGAAAAACAGCGTCAAACAGGGGAATCTACTCTATTATTAGAGTTAGAAGCTAAGGATATTCGCGATCGTTACATTGCCCGAGTCGCCAAAGGCAAGACTTTTGCAGAAGTCGGTGGCTTGTGGGGAACTGTCAGCGAAAAAGTATCTGTAGCTAGCAAATACGGTGCAGTTTGTCTGACAATGATTGATGCCATGCCGGCATCCATGCACTGGTGGCAAGATTTTCACCATCGCATGACAAGTTTAAATATTGCTAATTATCACTGTATCAATCAAGATATCACTCAGATTCAGCTTGCCGACATTGGCGAGCCTTACGATGTAGTTCACTGTGCAGGAGTGTTGTACCATCACCCGCATCCGTTACAGATTTTAGTTGCCTTGCGTCAGATAACTCGCGAGCATTTAGTTTTCACTTCAGCTATTACTCAAGAAGTGATAGAAAATGAGTTGGGACGCTATGAAATTCCAGCTTCGGGAGTAATGTTTATTCCCGCTTTGGACGACGCAGAACGAGCTATTTTAACAGCATACTGGCAGCAATACCTCAACAACAACCCACTTATAGGGATAACTGAAAAAGCAGTTTTTGACATCAACGACTTTGCGCCGTGGTGGTGGCTACCTACAGCTACTGCTTTAGAAGCTATGTGCAAAGTCGCGGGATTTAACGTTTTAGACAAAGGATTGACTTGGGACAATAATGCTTTGACTCTGCTGCTGGGGATTTGAGGGTTTGTAAACGAATAATAACAGGACTTGCTTGTGCACAAACGGCTAAACACCCGGTTTATGAGCGGATTCCTCGTTTTCTTTCCCCAATATTCCTACTAGAAACCGGGTGTTTTTCGTAAGTCCTAAATAAAATAGCTGCAAACATTTTTTGTGAAGAAAACAGGAACTGGGAAATAATCAATGAACAATCAGCAATTAGAGACGCCGTTAGGAAACATTTTAGTAGTAGACGATACCGCAGAAAACCTGCGTCTGTTGTCTACGATGTTGACTCAGAGGGGATACACACCGCGCTGCGTGATTAACGGAAAAATGGCTCTGAGAGCCTGCAATTCTAATCCACCCGATTTGATTTTGCTCGACATAATGATGCCAGAAATGAACGGCTACGAAGTCTGTCAGCACTTGAAATTAGAAGCGAAAACTCGCGAAATTCCGGTAATATTTATCAGCGCTAAAGATGAAGTATTCGACAAAGTAAACGCATTTGCTGTGGGAGCTGTTGACTATATCAGCAAGCCTTTTCAGTTTGAAGAAGTGCTTGCCCGCATCGAAAGTCACCTCAGCCTGCGGAATTTACAAAAGCAGCTAAAAGAACAAAATATGCTGCTGCAAGAAGAAATCACGAGCCGCTTAGCAGTCGAAAAAACTCTTCAGGAAAAAAACCAAATCTTGCAACAAGAAATCAGCACCCGTCGCGCTGTTGAAAAAGCTCTGCAAGAGCAAAATTTGGTACTCCAACAAGAGATATCGCACCGCCAGCGCGCCGAATCTGCTCTCTTAAAATCTAACCAAGAATTGGCGCGTTCAAATGCAGAACTAGAACAATTTGCTTATGTGGCTTCTCACGACTTGCAAGCGCCTTTAGCAACCATTGCCAGTTACGCTCAACTTTTAGAAAAACGCTACAAAGACCAACTCGACAGCCAAGGTAGTAAGTTTATCGGTAATATCGTTCAGGGCTGCACCAGAATGCAAACTTTAATTGACGATTTACTCGAATATTCGCGCGTGGGCCGGAGTCGGAAACCTTTTCAACTGACAGATTGCAATCATGCAGTCGAGCAAGCACTCGCGAACCTGCAAGGGGCGCTCCACGAGACTAAAGCCGTTGTCACCTACAGCGAATTACCCGCGGTAATGGGGGATATTTCTCAACTCGTGCAGCTATTTCAAAATTTAGTCAGCAATGCGATTAAATATCGCCACGATGCACCGCCTGTGGTTCATATTACCGCTTGCAAACAGGAGAAAAAGTGGTTAATTTCTGTCTCAGATAATGGAATTGGGATTGCTCCCCAGCATCAAAAACGCATCTTTCAAATTTTCCAGCGCTTGCACACTCAAAGAGAATATTCGGGGACAGGTATTGGTTTAGCAATTTGTCAAAAAATTGTGGAACTTCACGGCGGATGTATCTGGGTGGAATCGGAACCGGAGCAAGGTTCAACTTTTCACTTTACTCTCGCTTAGTCGAGACATCCTGTCGGCAAAAGGTATGAGCTATAAGGTAGGTAAACTTAATTACTTTCTATATTTTAAGTCAGAGAATAGAAAGTACGCTCTACAAGTTAACACCATTTTTTATGGCAAAGAAAATAAGTAAAAAATTGGTAATTATGGTGAAATTTTGGCTGAGAATTTAGGCTATATTTGGATTCTTTTTTTAACTGGTATAAATTGCTATTTAGAAGGAAAAACGTTTGGCGTTGACAGTATACTTAGTGCGTGATACAATAATAAGTAGACAAAATTTTTGTACTTTTTGATCGCACCGCAATCTTAGGATCGATATATGTGTACGGGCAATTGAATAACTGCCCTGAAAATAAAAGGTAAAATTCAAGGTTGTTTACCATTTTTTTGATAAATAAATATTATGAAAGCAGTTTTTAACTTAGCTTTGCCTCCTATCTGCTTTAAAGTTCTGTTAGTAGAAGACAACCCTCATGAAGCTGAGCTGATTGAAGATTTGCTGTCAGAAATTGGCGGCGCGCAGCGTATAGTGCTGACGAAAGTAGAGCGCCTTAGCGAAGCGCAGCAGCGATTGAATCAAGAAACTTTTGACATAATTTTATTAGACCTTTCACTGCCAGATAGTCTGGGAATCGAGACGGTGGCTCGGGTACAAGAGTACGGGGTAAATGTGCCGATCGTAGTTCTGACCGCCCAAAACGACGAAGAACTTGCCCTGCGGTTGATTTCGGTCGGCGTACAGGATTATTTGGTAAAAAGAAAAATCGACAGCGAACTGTTAATTCGATCGCTCCGTTACGCCATAGAACGCCAGAACAGTCAAGATGCTTTGCGAAAAAGTGAAGAAAAATATCGATCGGTGGTGGAAAATTCCCTGATCGGCATTGCCATCATCGCTCCAATTATTGACAGCGAAATTCCTCTAAATTGCCACTGGATAGAAGTTAACGATGCCCTGTGCAATTTGCTGGGGTATGAGCGCTACGAACTCGTGCAAAAGAATTGGCTAGAGTTGACTCATCCAGAGGATTTGGAGGCTAATTGTGAAAATTTTTCTCAGATGTTAGCAGGTAGGCTCGACGGTTACATCTCAGACAAAAGGTGGCTCAGAAAAAATGGCGAAATAGTTCATACGCGAGTTTCCCGGCGCTGCATCCGCCGCATGGACGGGTCTATCGACCGGATAATCGAAGTAGTGTTGGACGTGAGCGATCGCTACCGCTACGAAGCCAAACTGAAAGCGTCAGAAGAATTTTTAAACCACACCATAAATGCTACGCCCGACCCAATTTTTGTCAAAGACGAGCAACACCGCTGGATGATATTAAATGATGCTTTTTGTCAGTTGGTCGGCAAATCGCGGCAAGAACTGATCGGCAAATCAGATTATGACTTTTTTCCCCAATCAGAAGCTGCTGTTTTTTGGACAAAAGATGAAGAAGTATTGACAACGGGTATCTGCTGGGAAACCGAAGAACAATTCACAGACTCGGCCGGGAAAGAACACATAATTTCTACCAAAAAAAGCGTCTTCCAAATAGCAGACGGCAGTAAAGTAATAGTGGGTACAATTAGAGATTTTACCGAATACAGACAACAACAAAAAGCCCTGGAACAAAGCGAAGCTCGCTTTCAAAAATTGGTAGCTAACCTGCCGGGAACAATTTATCAATTACGAAGGTCAGCCACTGGAAAAATGTCTTTCCCCTACATCTCTTCAGGCAGCCGGCAACTCTACGAATTAGAGGCCGAAGCCATAGAGGAAAATGCGGAACTAATTTCCAATGGAATTCACCCAGACGACCTCTTAGATTTAAAAGCATCGATGGCAATTTCAGCTACTACGCTGGAACCTTGGCAGCAGCAGTGGCGACAGACTTTGCCATCTGGAAAAGTTAAGTGGCTGCAAGGAGCTGCGAGACCAGAAAGGCTCAATAATGAGAGCAAATCTGGCAGCGAAGGCGATATTCTCTGGGACGGTTTAGTGATGGATATCACTGAATTAAAGCAGGCCCAAACAGAGCGCGATCGTTTTTTTACCATCTCCTTAGACTTGCTTTGCATTGTAGGTTTTGACGGCCATTTTAAACGTTTAAACCCAGCTTGGTCAACAGCTTTAGGCTACAGTATTAGTGAATTGTTTGCCAAGCCAATGATCGAATTTGTTCATCCAGACGATCGAAAAGCCACCGCAGCCGAAGGAGCAAAACTAATAGCGGGTACGTCCAGTATCTCCTTTGAAAACCGCTACATCTGCAAAGACGGTTCTTACAAATGCTTCCTGTGGACGGCATCGCCATTTAGCGAAGAAGGTTTAATCTACTCAGTCGGTCACGACATTACCTCTCGTAAACAAGCAGAGTCTCAACTCCAGCGACAAGCAGTAGCAATGGCCGCTGCTTATGACGGCATCGCTATTTTTAATAATAATAAAGAATGTATTTATTCCAACGACGCTTATCTCAAAATGTACGGCTTGGCTAGCCCTAGCGAAATGTATGGGAAGAAATGGAAAATGCTCTACAGCAAAGCAGAAAATATATTTTTTGAATTACAAATAATGCCGATGCTTCTGCAAAAAGGGTACTGCAATATAGAAGCAATCGGTCAGCGCCGTGACGGTACTAAGTTCCCTCAAGAATTGTCGCTGACAATGCTTGTCGGTGGCGAAATCATTTCTATAGTCCGCGATATAACTAATAGAAAACAGGTAGAATCAGCCCTGCGATCGAGCCAGCGCCGGTACCAAACTTTAGCAGAAGCATCGCCAGTTTGCATATTTCACACCGACACCTTGGGAAATTGCCTTTATGTGAATCAACGGTGGAGCGAAATTACGGGATTAAATGCAGAATTAGCAGCAGAAATTGGCTGGATGAATGCCATACATCCCGACGATGTTGATCGGGTGAAAAATGAATGGCATCGAGCAATTATTGAGAAAATTCCTTTTAAATCAGAATACCGCTTTCAGCGTCCAGACGGTCGTGTAATTTGGGTGATAGGTCAGGCAATTGCAGAAATCGGAGACAAGCAGGAAATTAAAGGCTATATCGGCACTATTACTGATATTAGCGATCGCAAACAAGCAGAATTAGATTTGCTGCGAGTTACTCAAGCGGTGGAAAGCACCAGCGATGCGATCGGCATTGCTGACTTGACAGGGCGATCGCTCTACCACAATCAAGCCTTTGTTCAACAGTACGGCTACACTGCAGAAGAACTAAACACAGCAGGCGGATTAACAGCACTTTACCCCCAAACTAAAGTGCTGCTAGAAATGTTTAAAACGATCCGTCAAGGCAAATCTTGGCAAGGCGAACTCAAAATCAACAGTAAAAACAACGAACTGGTAACAACTTTATTTCGCGCCGACGGCATTAAAGATGAAACTGGTCATTTAATCGGGTTAGTGGGAGTAATTACCGACATCACCGAACGCAAACAAGCGGAGATGATCCTGCAGCAGCAATTAAGGCGAGAACGGCTAGTAGTTGCCATGCTCGATCGCATTCGCTCTTCCCTAAACTTAGAAGAAGTCCTGACAACTGCTGTCGAAGAAGTGCGGCAATTTTTGCAAACAGACCGCACAGTTATTTACCGCTTTAATCCCGACTGGAGCGGTCGGGTAGTTGTCGAATCCGTAGCCAAAGATAGAATTTCGCTGTTAAATCTTAATAATGTTGATGGCTGTTTTAGAGAAAAATTTGTTGATTTTTATCAGCAAGGCTGTATTAGATCAATGGCAGATATTTACCGGGAAAATTTGACGGAATGCCACATGAAATTTCTCGAAGGAATTGAAGTAAAAGCTAACTTAATAGTGCCGATTTTACAAGCACGAGAAAGCATTTCCCAAGTCCAACCGACGGCAGAAAATCAGCTCTGGGGACTGCTGATCGCCCAGGATTGCAGCGGCCCCCGTCCCTGGGATTCCTCAGAAATAGAATCCCTCCGGCAATTGTGCGTGCAATTGGCGATCGCGATCCAGCAATCGACGCTATTTCAACAAGCACAAACCGAAATTGTCGATCGCAAACTTGCAGAATCTGCCCTCCAACAAGCTGCATTAGCCGCAGAAAGCGCCAACCGCGCCAAAAGCGAATTTCTTGCCAACATGAGCCACGAACTACGCACGCCTTTAAACGGCGTTTTAGGTTACGCTCAAATCCTCAAAACCGACAAAGACTTAAGCTCAGATCAGCAAGAAAGTCTCAGCAATATTCAACAGTGCGGTCAACACCTGCTGATGTTAATCGACGATGTTTTAGATCTTTCCAAAATTGAAGCTAGAAAAATGGAACTCTACCCGGAAGAGTTAAATTTTATAAATTTTATCAAAAACATTGCCGATCTCTTTCAGATGCGGGCCTCTCAAAAAGAAATTTTATTTAATTACGAACAAGTCTCTCCCCTGCCTAGCCGTGTTCGTGTCGATCCAAAAAGATTGCGCCAAATTCTCATAAATTTACTCAGCAATGCCGTTAAATTTACTAACAGTGGCGGTGTGACTTTCAAAGTCGGCTATGTCGGCACAGAGGCCTGGAGTCGAGGGCAAGGAGAAAATTATGAGTTCTCGACTTTGAGTTCGGAACTGAAAGAAAATTATATGCGCTTCGCCCACAATGCGATCGCAGCCAAACACGCTTTAAAAATCCGCTTTCAAGTCGAGGATACTGGCACGGGCATAGACCAAAGCAAGTTAGAAGAAATATTTTTGCCTTTCCACCAAGTAGGAGGCAATACATTTGTTGAAGGTACAGGTCTCGGACTCTCGATCAGCCAGAAATTAGCGAAACTAATGGGTGCCGAAATTCGCGTCCACAGCACTTTGGGAAAAGGCAGCACTTTTTGGGTAGATTTAGAATTACCAGCAGCTAAACGGTACTTGGAGGTGTCTCCTTTGCAGGAAAAACGCTGGCTTGTCGGTTTTATCGGCAACAAGCGGAAAGTGCTAATCGTGGATGACAATCAACTGGATCGCGATTTGTTGTGCAGGCTGCTGCGGCGTTTGGGATTTGAGGTTGCAGAGGCCCAAAACGGGCAAGAATGCCTCTGGAAAATAGTTGAATTTCAACCGGATGTGATTTTAATGGACTTGCGGATGCCTGTAATGGATGGCTTAGAAACTGCAAGAAAACTGCGGCAGTTGCCGGAAGTAAAAGATGTTGTGTTAATCGCTATGTCAGCTAGCGTTTTCGAGGCTACGCAGCAAGATAGCATCCTCGCAGGGTACGATGCTTTTCTTCCCAAACCGATCGAAGCAAACCACTTTTTGGAACAGTTGCGAGTGCGTTTGGGACTAGAATGGATTTATGGGGAATCTTCGGAAAACAAAAAGCGCAAAACTCCCAGTTTGTCACCAGCCTCTGATTTTCCTGCTTATTCTTCTCTGTTACCTGCGGCTTCTGAGTCAGTAGCAAAACTTTTGAAACTCGCAGCTATGGGTGACATTGAAGAAATTTTTGAGGAGAGTGCTAAGCTGGAGAGTTTAGAACCTAATTTAGTGCCGTTGGTCTCGAAGCTGCGCCAACTTGCTAAGGGATTTCAGCTCAAACACATTCGGACTACTTTAAACCAATATATCGATGGTCAGTAGTCAGTAGTCAGTGGTCAGTAGTCAATCGATTTTAGATTTTAGATTTTAGATTTTAGATTAAAGAATTGAAGTATTGACTCCACGGATAAATTCGGGGGCCAAGTTTCTCGGATACAGGTTTTTTATTTCTGGGTCCTGAGTCTGCGAAGGAATGAATCCGGGGGCTTGTATCCTGGATGCTTTCGGTCAGTAGTCAGTAGTCAGTGGTCAGTAGTGATATCATGTGCGGTCGCTCGATCGGACATGATATCACTCTAATAGCCAACCAAATAATTCTCCTACTGTCAGTTGCAATTCTCTGGCAAAAGATGGCATGGGCACTAACTGTTCCGGTTCGTCAAACACCTCCGTTGATTGAGTCGGCAGATATACAAACACCGATCGCTCCTCTGGATCGATTAACCAACCCATTTGAGTTCCGTGTTTGAGACAATGTAAAATATTTTTAGTAACTTTAGTTTGGCTTTGGTCGGGGGAGAGGATTTCAATTGTCCAATCCGGGGCGATCGCAAACACATTTGCCACACCACCATTTTCTTTACGGGGAATGCGTTCCCAAGTGAATACAGTCACGTCTGGAACGATCGCTCGACCGCCAAAAATGCACCGTAGTTCTGGAAATGCTCGCGCCACCTTTTGAGGTTTAAGAGCAGTATTAGCAGCGCCTGTCAACTCGCCTTGAATGACACTATGTTCTCCTTGAGCCATTGGTTTTTGAATGATTTCACCGTCAATGTACTCGCTGGCTGGTTTGGTTTCTGGCAACTTCAGAAACTCTTGGAGTGTCAAAGATTTTGGCAGGGTTTGTACCATCCAATTTTACCTATAAAATAGGAGTTTAATCTGCTATTTTACCAAAAAGTCCCCGACTCGCACGGGTCTACTTACTTCATTTTTTCCGCTATATAGTAGTTCTCAAGCGTGGTGAGGTATGCCCAATGCCCCATGCCCCATGCCCCATGCCCCATGCCCGATGCCCAATGCCCGATAATATGAGAGACAGTTTTTGAGAGAGTTGGGATTGAAATTACTTTGCCTCAGTAACGGCCACGGAGAAGACGCGATCGCCCTTCGCATCTTGCAGGAACTGCAACAGCACCCGCATCCGCCAGAATTAGCCGTGTTTCCGCTAGTGGGTGAAGGGCAAGCTTTCGCTCAACTAGAAAACGCCCGCATCATCGGCCCGGTGCAGCGGATGCCTTCGGGCGGCTTTATTTACATGGACGGGAGGGAATTTTTGCGCGATGTCAAAGGCGGCCTGCTGCAGTTGACCATCGCTCAGTTTAAAGCCATCCGCGCTTGGGTGCGAAGCCAACAACAGTCTGGGAATCAAGACGGCGTTATTTTAGCCTGCGGGGATATTGTACCGCTGCTGTTTGCTTGGCTCAGCGGCGCGCCCTATGCCTTTGTCGGTACTGCCAAGTCCGAGTATTATTTGCGGGACGAGGACGGGCCTCTGGCTCGCAAATCCAGGGTAAGCGGTGGGTGGAATTGGTCGCGATCGGTTTATTTGCCTTGGGAGCGTTGGTTGATGACTCGATCGCGCTGTCGAGCCATTTTTGCCAGGGACGCGCTAACCGCCGAGACTTTACAAAAGCTGGGAATTCCCGCTTACAATCTCGGAAACCCGATGATGGACGGACTCGAACCGGAAAGCCCCGCCGGTTTTTACGGCCCTGACGCAGAGTTTCGGGAAATGGAGCGATCGCTCATCATCACCTTACTCCCCGGTTCTAGAGCGCCGGAAGCCTATGCTAATTGGCTGCTAATAGTAGAGGCTGTAGCCGGAATTTTATCGCTGTTTGCCGATCGCAAATTGTTATTTTTTGGAGCCATTTCTCCTGAGTTAAATTTAGAAGCTTTGCGACCTAGTTTAGAATTTTTCGGCTGGCGACAAGACGGCGAAACTAGAACGCAGCGGCGAGAAGGAAGTATTTTGCTACCTCCTGTTTCAAGCGCTCAAGAAATTCAAAAAGAATCTCCTAATTTGCTATTGCCCTTGACATTTGTGCAGAGAAACGCCACGATGATTTTAACTCAGCAAAGTTTTAACGATTGTTTGTACGAAGCCGATTTAGCAATAGCAATGGCCGGAACGGCTACAGAACAATTTGTAGGTTTAGGAAAACCGGCGATCGCCATTCCCGGAAACGGCCCGCAATTTACTCCCGCCTTTGCAGAAGCTCAAAGTCGCCTGTTAGGCCCGTCATTAATTTTAGTCAAACATCCCGCTGAAGTTGCCGGCGCCGTGCAGTCTTTGCTCCGCGACCCCGACAGGTTGCAGCTAATCGCTGAAAATGGCTGGCGGCGAATGGGAGAACCCGGTGCAGCAGCCAGAATTGCCGAGTGTTTAATTCAGCGGTTCGGCGGTGAATTCAGCAATTCTCAATTGCCTGCAATACACTAGGGACAAAACAATGTTTTGTCCCTACCGAGTATATTTAATTCTACTTTCTCTTAAAAAAATCTTGTTCGCTAATATCATGTCCGAGCGATCGCCCATAATACAATTGCCGGGGCGGGTTTTTGAGATTGTCCGTTTTTGGCAAATATTATTGGCTCACGGGCCCCTACAGGAATCCGGGTAATCGACCGGACATGATATAACTACTAACTTCCGTTGTCTGTAGTGAGGAATGCAAGTCCTCTGATTTTTATGAGGACTTGCATTCCGATGCTGCCAACCAATTTTATTTTGGTTGTTCGAGTAGGGTGTGCTCGGCCGCGCACCTTACTAATACACCACTGGCAGAAAAATTTAATTCGCCGTTTTTTCCGAAGATGGAACCCAGAAATTAGCTTGAGGAATTTTAAAATCAGACTTAACCAAAACTCCCGGTTCTCGCTGCATCGGCAGCACATCTAAAGTATCCGTTTGCGCGCAATATTTTAAATCTTCAATAACACCTAAACCGAGGAGGCGCTGGCCGTGGCTGGCTCTTTCCAACAATTCGTGTAACCTATCTTGCCAGTGCAAATAAAGAGCAATAGCCCCAAATACTTCATCGTTACCAGCAAAATCGCTTGCAGGAATACCGCTTTCTGCCAGGAGACTTTGGGCGATCGCACCAGCACAAACCGTATCTTCCAACGAATAACTTCCTTCCCAACCCGAACCCACAATCCAAATAGTTTCCGGCTGTTTACTTAACAAAAACTGCACCACAGATTTGCGGTTAATCAAAGCCGCCGTTAACACAGTTGCAGCAGCTTGCACTCGTTCCAGAGCGCGAGTACCGTTAGTTGTGCTGATAAAAATTCGCTTCCCACTCACCTTTTCTGGCGTGCAGTCGAGGGGAGAATTCCCCATGTCAAATCCGTCAACTTTGCCGCCGCCGCGCTCTCCGGCGCGAATCCGCTTATCTGCGGGCCATTTTTCGCTCTCGGCCATTAGCTTATCTAAGTCGCTGAAAACTTGGACAGCTTCCGCCCCATTATTCAGGGCCGTTGCCATTGTCGTAGTCGCCCGCAGCACATCAACTGCGATCGCGCAAGCCGGCATTTTGTCGGCTGGCGTAAGTTCCGGGGTATGGTAAATAAAAAGCTTCACTTTTGGGCAACCTGCGATAAATCCTCATCAGTCATAATAATGGAAAATGGATGATAGAAAATAGAGTCGAGTCCTCAAAAGCAGAAAATATGTCAAAACAGTTAAATTCAAACCCCGCCCACGCCGCCATTACCGCACCAATTGGACTCCTGGCAGGTTTCACCTATCCTTTGCGAGCTTTCACGCTGATTTTGCAAACTCCCAAGCTGTGGACTTATGTATTAGTTCCCGTGGTGCTAAATTTTATAATTGGTATTGGTCTTTATTTAAGCTTGCTATTTCCCAGTTTGGCTGGGATAGATGTTTTAGTTGCCGATTTGTCCGTCCGATTTAATGCTCTAATTGCGAGTTTTCCAGCTTGGCTGAGCTTTCTCGGTGTGTTAACAGTTGCTTTCGGCTGGCTGCTGCGCTTACTCCTAGTGTCAGGACTTTTGCTGATAATTGGATTTTTGTTAGTGCAGTTTGGTGTGATTTTAGGTTCGCCGTGGTACGGCAAACTTTCCGAACAATTGGAACTGCTGCGGAACGGTCAATTGCCCGCAGAAGCACCAATGAATTTGGCGAGTAGTTTTGGGGATATTCAAAGGGCGATCGCCTTTGAACTGCGAAAACTACAAATTTTGTTGAGCGTCGGTATACCCCTGCTGCTGCTAAATTTTATCCCTGGTGTCGGCTCTATTCTTAGCAGTTTGGGTGGCGTAGCTTTGGGCGCGACTATTGTCTGTTTGGACTTTTTAGATGCACCTTTGGAGAGGCGGAGGCGACCTTTTCAGGAGAAGTTGGAGATCATTTGGGCTAGTTTGCCGGCCAGCGGGAGTTTTGGTTTGGTTTGTTTGGGTTTGGTGAGCATTCCGCTGTTGAATCTGTTGGCGATTCCGCTGTGCGTGACGGCGGGAACTTTGTTTTTTTGCGATCGCATTTGGCCGGCCCGCTTTGCCCCAGAAGAAACTCATAGCGATCGAGAAACTAACATTACCAATTAAAAACTAGGGAGATGCTTCTTCCTTCGGCTGACTCTGGGAGTTAAGACCCAAAAACGGGCTTAAAAACAGCCAGCTAATGAAGAAAAATGATGCTGTAAATAGCTGGACAATATCAATCGCCGACAAATATCCGTCAGATAATAGTGCAATAGTTCTATCTGTCAGCCCGAATATCCAAGAGAGAATCCCAAACAGCCAAATGCCTTTTTGGAGCATGGGCAAAAATGCTGAAACTTCGGAGTTTTGCTGCTTGTTCATTGATTTAGCCCTTGTTTGCGAAAAGTCTGATTAACGGGGGCACCCCAAGGGCTTAAGGATTTTTGGTGTCTCCTCGGATTCCCTTTGTTATCTATATGTTAAGAAATGTTTCCCGATCTGACAACGCGCCCTGAGAGGGATTTCCGCATCTATCTCAAGAGGTAGTCGCAGCGCTAACAAAGAGTGATATTTGCTACACTTTGGTAGGATGCGCGATCGCGATCGGGTTCTGGGCCACTCTTGCCATGAGTCCCAGGCGCTTGATATAGTGGGTCACAGGCTACGTAAAAGAGCGAAATCACAAATTATGTTATTTAACAGTATTGAATTTTTAGTATTTTTTGCGATTGTTTTCGCCATATATTATTTTCCTCCGTTGCAAAAAGTGCAGGTTCCCATCCTGATAATTGCCAGCTTTATTTTTTACAGTTGGAGCGCCCCCGCACTGTTGCTGATCCTGCTACTTTCCATTATTATCAACGCTACAGTCAGCTTTCAAGTTGCCCGGATTTCTGACAAGAAACAGCGATTTTTTTGGGCATTATCGGGAGTCGTTCTCAATGTATTAATTTTGAGCTTGTTTAAATACGCTGGTTTGCTAACTAACTTTGTTACCGATGTTTTTAATATTGCTCGCTCCGAAGGCAGCATTGCTTATTTATTCTTAAAATTGCCTCTGCCTATAGGCATTTCTTTCTACACATTTGAAGGCATAAGTTTAATCGTAGACGTACTGACTCAAAAAAACAAAAGCGAAACAGAATCAAACGCTTACGTCTCGCCCAACTTTAGCCAACACCTGCTAAATACTTCATTTTTTATTAGCTTTTTCCCCAATTTACTGTCAGGCCCGATTTTAAAATCCAAGACTTTTTATCCCCAGATTGTTCCTAAATACTTAAAAGACATTCCTTGGAATTTCATTTTTCGCTCGCTCGTTGTCGGCTACTTCCTAAAAATGGTCATCGCCGACAACTTAAAAGACTATACCTTCTGGATCAGCTTTCCCTACTACCAAGGATTTGGAACTCTTACCAACCTGACACTGCTGTTTGGCTACTCAATACAAATTTTCGCCGATTTTGCCGGTTACTCCTTAATTGCGATCGGTTTTGCAGCCGCTTTGGGCTACAAAATTCCAGACAACTTCGACTTTCCCTACATCTCTCGTTCCCTCTCCGAATTCTGGAGAAGGTGGCACATTTCTCTCTCAACTTGGCTCCGAGATTATCTATACTTTCCCCTCGGCGGAAACCGCAAAGGAAAAATCCGAACTTATGTTAACTTAATGACAGTAATGACATTAGGAGGATTATGGCATGGGGCTGCTTGGAGTTATGCAGTTTGGGGAATTTATCACGGCTTGGGTTTAGCAGTAGAACGCTTTTTTGGCTTCGACAAATCTAAAAACAAATCGCAAGAACCAAATCAAGCCAAAACCAAACCAATCTGGCAGCAATTATTATTGGACAGCCTTAGCGTTTTAGGAATTTTCTCTTTTGTTTCCGTGGGCTGGCTGCTTTTCAAACTGCCTCGATTTGAAGAAGCGGTTGACTTCGCAGTTACTTTATTTCGCAACTATAAAGTCAAGCCCGGTTGGAGTCACATTATTCCGACGCTAATTTTTTCGCTACCAGTAGTGATTTATCACCTTCCCCATTTTCCCACTTGGCAAAATCGCATGAAACAGGATTCAAATAAAAACGGTCAAAAAGTCTGGAGCCTTTATCAAGATTTAGCTTTAGGAATTATGCTAGCAATGATCTTCCTCAACAGTGGTAGCTCGAAACAATTTATTTATTTCCAATTCTAGAAGGTGTTCTATGTTTGTCAAATTCCAGTTGCGACCGATTTTGCGCCCGCTACTAATTTTTCTGTTTCTCATGAGTTTTTATCAAGTGCTCGTCAGCGGCGGAGTTTTGCGTGCTTCCGACGGAGTTAGCCTGCTTCAAAATAATATTGTTAAAACTCAAAGGTATGTATATCAGGATAATTCCGATCTAAAAATGGTAATGGTAGGTAGTTCGCTAGCTGCAAACCTTAATATTAAAGACATTGGAGAGGGCGTAAAGAGCATAGCTTTGGGGGGAGGAGCGAGCCAAACAGGTTTAGAAATAGTTAAAAGAAGTCAAAGCAAGCCTCCTATTGTTTTGGTAGAAATTAACGATACTATTGTTCGCAAAATAGATACAGAATTAATTGATTCTTTGTATAATCCTATTTTTTATTGGTTACGCCAGTATCTACCGATGATGAGAGAGGAATACCGTCCGATTAGCATTTGTGTGGATTTTTTTAAAAGTCGATCGAAGCAGAATCAAAAAATGACGCGAGAGGCTCTAGACAGATTAGAAGGTCGAAATCTTACTCCTGAATTATCGCAAAAAGCTATCCAAACGATAGTTGATATTCAAAGTCAACCTTTGTCTGAAAAAGATGCCGAAGCTATAAAAAAAGAAGCTGATTTTATTAAAAGTCAAATCGCCGAAATTAACAAGAATAGCGGGGCAAAAGTAGTTTTATTTGACATACCGCAAGAGTCGCGAGTTAACGCTGCAATCAGGATAAAACAAGTCCAAGAATTGGTTAAAAAGCTGTTTCCGTCCGATCGTTTTGAGTGGCTGCCACCCCCGAAAGAGCGAGAATGGCGTACCAATGACGGGGTTCACTTGATCCGCAGCGACGCTAGAGATTTTGCCGAGTTTTTGAGAGATAAATTGCTGAGTACGGTAGCGGCGGGCTCTCTTGGCACCGCGCCTGGAAAAGAAAGCTTGTAATTTATTTTGAAGTGTATTATACTACATAATGAGCAAGTTTGGTTAAAGAACGATCGTGAGGTTTGTACTGAGGAGGGAGAGTTATCAAAGCCCTAAAAGCCACAGGACAGACAATTTGATGATCAGTATTAACCCGGCTTGATATGAGTTCAGCGTCAATAAAATCGAACAATGGCACGCTTAAATCAGATTATTGCGATCGAAAAAGGCATCAAAAGCCGCTCGGTTCAAGAACTGGCAGAAGCTCAAAAAGCACTCCAGAAGCCCGCTGTGCTTTCTGGAATCTCCCGTACTTACCGCCCCAAAGACGAAGAAGGCGAACAACTGCCGCCAGAGTCCAAAAAAGTTGAAGTCAAAGCAGAAGAGATTATCCGCAAAACGACTGAAGTTTTGACCAAACTCTTCGACGTAACCGCAACCAAAGATTGGACAAATTGTAGGGCCCGCGCGGACGTAACTGTAGACGGAAACGTGCTTTTGAGCCAAGTTCCCGTCAGCTATTTGCTATTCATTGAAAAACAGTTAGCAGATTTGCAAGCATTCATCAAAAAACTGCCAGTCTTAGATGCTTCCGAGACTTGGAACTTCGATGCTTCGGCAGATTGCTGGGCAACTGAACCGGTGCAAACTCTCAAGACTTTTAAAACTCCGCGCAATCACGTTAAAGCTGAAGCTACCGAACACCATCCGGCTCAAGTCGATGTTTATTACGAAGATATTACGATCGGCTATTGGCGGACTGTCAAGTTTTCGGGAGCTTTGCCAGCACGGCGGATCAATGAGTTGCTGCAAAGGGTGGAAATCTTGCAGCAAGCTGTTATGTTCGCCCGCGAAGAAGCTAACAATTCTGAAGTTGAGGAACAGAGAGTGGGAGAGCGAATTTTTCAATTTATTTTCCGCTGATTGCTTGCTTTTTTGATAGTTATGGTTTAAGATATAAACAGAGTACAAGTTCAATCTAAAACTTCAACTTAAACCGTACAAATGTGATAGTGCAGGTTCGACTCCTGTCCCTTCTACTCAAAATAGGGGGGTAGCCCAATTGGCAGAGGCAGCATTGCGTACAAATTCAACAGCAAGCTATTACTCTAAACTCAGCATTCACCGCCGATCGCTACAACGAATGTCAGGAAAAAATAACATCATCGAGGTTGCTGGCTCATATCCAGCCCCCTCTACCAAACGCAGGGGGGTAGCTCAATCGGTAGAGCGCGATGCTATTAATCTTAAATCCTTGACTTAAATGTGATAGCGTGCCCAAATGGGCGGTAAATATAAACCCAGTAGTAAGGTCAGAACTGCTGGGTGTTTTATGCTAATTTATCAATCAAAGTGATACGACTTCCCAAAAAAGAATGCAAAAGCAAGCTCTAAACCGATACAGCGTCAGTCATTTCCAATCTAAAATCTAAAATCTAAAATCTAAAAGGGTATGATTTACTGCATCAATCCTCAATGCGAACAACGCGAAAATCCTGCTGCTGCTCAAAAGTGTCAGGCTTGCGGTACAGATTTGTTAATTGCCGATCGCTATCGCATCCTTAAACCAGTGCGATCGCCCAATCCCGCACGCCCCACAGACATCTTTGAAGTCGAAGATTTGGGAACCGGGGAAAACGAATGGGGAACTGTCAAAATTTTAAAAGTCTTGAAACACACCCATAATCCCGATTTAGTTCGCTTGTTCAAGCAAGAAGCGCGAGTTTTGATTTGGCTGGCGGGAAAGGGTTCAGTTCCGCAAGTGGAACCTGACGGTTATTTCCCAATTAAAGTTCCCCATAATTTCCAGAAATTGTCTTGTTTGATAATGGAAAAAATTAGCGGCGAAAACTTGGCAGAATTCTTAACTAAAAAACAGTACGTTTCTCAAAATCTCGCTATTGAGTGGCTGCAACAAATTACCAATATTTTGCAGGAAATCCACAAACATCATGTAGTGCATCGGGATATTAAGCCATCCAACCTGATGGTTGAAGCCAATGGGAAATTGAGATTAATTGACTTCGGCGCCGCCACAGAAGCAGATATAGATACCGCACCCATAGGTTCTGCTGGATACGCCGCACCGGAACAAATTGCAGGTAAAGCAGGCGTGAGATCGGACTTTTTTGCCCTAGGGCGTACTTTTGTACATTTATTAACAGGCATAGAGCCGATCGACTTTCCCGTTAATGAAAAAACTGGTAAAATTAATTGGAGGAACCAGGCTGTAGATATTGACCCCTTACTTCTAGAGTCGATCGACGAATTGATGGAACCGCTACCGGAAAACCGACCTGAAAATACCCAAGTTATTTTAGAAAAATTAGAAAAATTAAAACTTTACGACGGAGACCCCCTGCAAAAGGGGGACACAACATCGCTTCAATAAATCTGTTCCAACCTGCGAAAATCCCGCTCAACTTCCGCCCACAAAGCCCGATTGTGAGGATCTGTTTTCACAGCCTTTTTCAAATATATTCTCGCCTTATCAACCTGCTTTTCTCCGATCAAATGCCGTCCCCAGCGCTGATAGGCGATCGCCTGCCACTGACGCACCTCCAAATCTTCGGGAACCCGCTGGGCCAAACCCTCAATCAAGGCGATCGCCCGTGGGAACCTCTGATATTTCAGCAACTGCTGCAACTCAAAATAAGCATCTTGCTTTAACTTTTGTTCTACCGGCGACAGATCCGCATTAGATTGAACCGCTGCCTCTTTTCGAGTCACCTTAACTGGCTGCGGTTGAGCTTTCACCCCCTGATCGGGCGGTGTCGCAGTAGGCGGCACAGTTGAATTGGCAACTTTCGACTCCGCAACATTGTGGGGGGCAATTTTCACCAGGAACTTATAAGCCTCAGTAATAGCAATAAACTTATTTTTAGCCTGTTCGTTTCCCGGATTCACATCGGGGTGATACTGTCTCGCTAACTGCCGATAAGAGGCCTTAACTTGCGATAAACTGGCACCAGACCTCAGTCCTAACTGTCGGTAATAATCTGCAATATCCATCTAGCATGAATGAGCGTTTATAATACCATTAAATATGGCAGAATCCTTAAATGTAAAGATTCTGCCAAAATTTAGTGCGAACTAGGTTGTAGTGCGAGGGTTGCCCGCACTACGGTGGCGCAAAAATAACTTACGGACGATCTTCGATTACTCTGTCAATCAAGCCGTATTCCTTGGCTTCCTCAGCGGACATGAAATAGTCGCGATCCATGTCCTTCTCGATTTTCTCGATCGGCTTGCCAGTATTCTTAGCATAGATACCGTTGAGTTGGTGGCGCAGTCGCAGAATCTCTTTGGCCTCAATCTGAATATCCGTTGCTTGTCCCCGCGTGCCCCCAGAAGGCTGGTGAATCATGATGCGCGAGTGAGGCAAAGCTAACCGTTTCCCCTTCGCACCGGCAGCTAACAGGAAAGAACCCATCGAAGCAGCCAAGCCCACACAAATCGTCACCACGTCTGATTTAATGTGCTGCATGGTATCAAAAATAGCCATGCCTGCCGACACCATCCCGCCTGGGGAATTGATGTATAAAATAATATCCTTACCTGAATCTTCCGAATCAAGATAGAGCATCACAGCGATGATTTGATTGGCAATTTCATCGTCAACGTCCCTGCCCAAGAAAATAATCCGTTCCCGGTAGAGGCGATCGTAGATATTAATCCACTGAGTATCATAACCCCCCGGCATCTTGTAGGGAACTTTTGGCACACCGATAGGCATAATTCGGAACTCCGTTTAGTTGGTAATTGGTAATTGGTAATTGGGAATTGGGCATCGGGAATTGGGTATTGGGCATTGGGGAATGGGGAATGGGTAATTGGGAATCGGTAATTGGGAATTGTTAGTCATAAAAAGACTATTGAATAACTAACCAGGGTAGAAACTACTAGCCATTAACCCTTAATTATTACTCATGCCCATTCCCCATTTCCTATTACCCATTCCCCATTCCCCATTCCCCATTCCCCATTTCCAATTCCCAGTTAGATGACTCCAGCCGGCAGCGGTTTCGGCAATTCTTCAGAACTTTCAAGAACGCGATCAATCAAACCGTATTCTTTAGCTTCCTGGGGCGTCAGGTACAGCAACCGATCCATATCTTTAGTAATCTTTTCGATCGGTTGACCAGTACAGCTTGCAAAAATATCAAGCATCGTCGCTTTATTTGCCAGCACTTCCTTAGCGCGAATTTGAATGTCGCTTGCTTGACCCCGCGTGTAAGCCTTGGGTTGGTGCAACACAATCGAAGCGTGGGGCAAACTCGCTCGAAAGCCTTTTGTACCAGCCGCTAACAGCATCGCAGACATCCCCATTGCCGAACCGAGGCAAATAGTGTGTACGGGCGGCTTAATGTACCTGATCGTATCGCAGATAGCGAAGGCTTCTGTTTCAAAGCCGACGGGTTCGCCACTGTAACCAGAAGTGCCGGTCGAGTTGATGTAGATTTTGATCGGCTTCTCGGGGTCTTCGTACTGCAAGAACAACAGTTCAGCGATAATCAGTTCTGTTACCGCAGGCACCAGAGGCATCCCTAGATAAACGATCCGCTCCTTCAGCAACAGGGATGGCAAATCGGGAGGTGGCGTCCGAGAGTTCCCTTCCCCGTAGTATGGCGATTGCACTGCTTTAATGGGTGTGTTCATCAGAAAAATGGGTCTGAAACCCCGTCCTTTTAGGACGGCTTTACATTTTTGATTGACTACCGCCTTGGGACTGGTTGGCTCGGTGTGTGCTTTTGTGTTGCACTTTCAACGGGACAATTACCGCCTCAAACTTCCCAGCCCTGTACGCATAGTATTTTGCACGGGTTGTGCGTCCCATTTCTGGGGTAATGTTAGCTTCGACAATGTTTCGAGAGCTTGTTAGACCTGCAACACTGTTCCAGTGACCTTAGAACTGCTTAATTGCTTCGGACAGAGCAGGGGACTAGCTACGCATCCACAGGGTGTCGTGACTCTCAAAACGTAGGCAATTAAGCCTTAGTCTGGTCAGTATGGCTTGCCAGATTTCTCTTACAAGCCCCGTGTATTTAGACCGGGGTTACTGACATAACCGAAATGTTGCCTGAACTGATGGAGCTATTCTTAAAGAAATACTAACGCAATCTTTAGGTATCCCGCATGAAAGTTAGTTTGCTCCCGGTTTTAAACGACCCTAACCTTGACGCTGCTGCGCCCTCAACGCAGCGCCAGCTAGCGATTTCGGTGTCTGCGACGGCAAGCTCGATCGACTCCAGCGTACCCTTAAACCTGTGCCTGATTCTCGACCACAGCGGTTCGATGGGCGGACGCCCCCTGGAAACCGTCAAACAAGCCGCCGGACGGTTGCTAGACAGGTTGAAGCCCGGGGATCGCTTTTGCGCGGTGGCTTTCGATCATAAAGCCAAAGTCCTCGTCCCCAATCAAATTGTCGGAGATCCCAGCAGTATTAAACGGCAAATTGAGCAATTGCGCTCGGCCGGTGGCACAGCAATTGATGAGGGCATTAAGTTAGGTATTGAAGAGTTGGGCAAAGGCAAAAAAGAAGCTATATCTCAGGCATTTCTGCTGACTGACGGCGAAAACGAACACGGCGACGACAGCCGCTGTTTGAAGTTGGCTAAATTGGCTGCTGACTACAACATGACTTTAAATTCTCTGGGATTTGGTGATAACTGGAACCAGGATATTTTGGAAAAGATTGCTGATGCTGGCGGCGGTGCTCTGGCACACATTCAGCGTCCCGAAGATGCGGTTGACGAGTTTGGCAAACTATTTACTCGCATCCAAGGTGTAGGTTTGACTAATGCTTATTTGCTATTTTCGCTAATGCCAAAAGTACGGTTAGCCGAACTCAAACCGATCGCCCAAGTTGCCCCGGATACGATCGAATTACCGGTACAGCAAGAGGGCGATCGTTTTATGGTGCGCCTGGGAGATTTAATGAAGGATATAGAGCGAGTAGTTTTGGCTAATATTTATATTGGACAGTTGCCCGAAGGTACACAGGCGATCGGGCAATTGCAAATTCGCTACGACGATCCGAGTGTTGGTCAAGGTTTGCTTTCCGATCCCGTTGCACTTTCCGCTAATGTCCTGAAAGTTTATCAGCCGGCAATTAACCCGATGGTACAGCAGCACATTTTAGCTTTGGCTAAATACCGCCAAACTCAACTAGCAGAAACCCGATTGCAACAGGGCGATCGAGCCGGTGCCGCGACAATGCTGCAAACTGCTGCTAAAACTGCTCTGCAAATGGGCGATAAAAGTGCCGCAACTGTGCTCCAAACCTCTGCTACTCGTTTGCAGTCAGGCGAACAATTGAGTGAAGCCGATCGCAAGAAAACTCGGATTGCTTCTAAAACTATTTTGAAGTAATCGCGCGATTTGAAATTTTAAATAATTTTAAATTGGGCGATCGGACAATTTGGCGATCGCAAATCGATCCTACACAAACGAAACCCGCGCCCAGGCGGGTTTCAATATTCTGAGTCTCGCCTGCAAAAAGCGAAAGTCAGTGTAGCCGGATTGTTTCAAGCTGTGGAGCGACAAGAAGCTCGATCGTTTAGAATGTTTGTATCACCTATCAAGAGTGCTTGTATGAGCCAGACAATATCTGATAAAGTACGCTGGACTACCGCCGATTTAGAACTATTGCCCGATAACGGCGATCGTTACGAAATTATTGATGGAGAGTTATTTGTGACATGGGCAGCACACTGGAATCATCAAGAAGTTTGTGGTAACATTTGCATAGAGTTAAATAATTGGTCACAAAAAACAGGATTAGGAGAATCAGTAATTAGTCCAGGAGTTATTTTTACAGATGTAGATTGTGTTATTCCTGATGTGGTTTGGATTAGCAATGAACGCTTGGCTATCTTGCTAGACGAAGCCGGCCATTTAACCGCCGCACCTGAGTTAGTTGTTGAAGTATTGTCCCTCGGTGCAGACAATGAAAGACGGGATAGAGATTTGAAACTCAGACTCTATTCGGTACGAGGAGTACAGGAATACTGGATTGTGAATTGGCGGTTGCAGCAAATAGAAGTTTATCGCAGGGAACAAGCAAGTTTAAGGCTCATTGCTACGCTGTTGAGCGCTGATGAATTGACCTCGCCTTTGTTACCTGGTTTTAGTTGCTCTGTCGCTCGAATTTTTGCCTAAATTATGAAATCATCACTTGACAATTTAATTGCTCCTCTAGTAATATTTACTATCTTTGCTAATATATCCCCTGGTGTCTCTGCTAAATCCTCAGCAATATTAATAGGTCAAAAAACGATTGTTCAAAATTCTGCTGAAGACTTATTTAACAGCGCTTTAGCCAAATCAGAAGCAGGAGACATTCAAGGGGCGATCGCCGATTACACCGAAGCCATCCGCCTCAACCCCAACTACGCCAAAGCCTACAACAAACGCGGCATCATCCACGGCCGCAATCTCAAAGACTATCCAGCAGCTAAAGCAGATTTCGATCGCGCAATTGAAATCAACCCCAACTACGGCGACGCCTACTACAACCGCGCCAGAGTCCGCCAGTTCTTAGAAGACAAACCGGGGGCGATCGCCGATTATCAAAAAGCAGCGGAACTTTATCAAAAAGATGGCAATACCAACGATTATCAAGATGCTATCAAACATCTTCAAATGCTGCAAGAATAGAGTGCTTTTGAAAACATAGTATAATATCCTTCGATCTGCGTTCATCCGCATTCATCGGCGGTTAAACATTCCAAATTAACTATTCAAAAAATGCCCGAAAATTCCACCGTTACCGTTACCGTACCCGCCACAACCGCCAACCTAGGCCCAGGATTCGACTGCATCGGCGCCGCTTTAAGCCTCTACAACCGCTTCCAATTCTCCCGACTCGAACCCTCAGCAACCGAGAAACTAAAAATTACCGTTACGGGCCAAGAAGCCGCCAAAGTCAAGACAGACGACAGCAATCTCGCTTATCAAGCTTTTCTCAAGTTATACGATCGCCTCAACCAATCGCCGCCCCCTGTAGCGATACATATAGATATGCAAGTTCCGCTGGCTAGAGGTTTAGGAAGTTCCGCCACAGCTATTGTCGGTGGGTTAGTCGGTGCAAATGAGTTAGCCGGTGCGCCTTTGAGTCAGGTAGAAGTGATGCAATTGGCGATCGAACTTGAAGGACATCCCGACAACGTTGTCCCCGCTTTACTAGGAGGATGTCGCCTCGCTGCTAGCAATGCACCCCCCCAACCCCCCCTTAGTAAGGGGGGGCTAAGAGAAGAATTCCCTCTCCGTGAAGCGGGGCTAACAGAACAATCACCCTTAGATGCGGAAATTTTACCATCACCCCCCCTCAGCAAGGGGGGGCTAACAGAACCACTCCCCCTGAACGAAGCTGGGCTAACAGAATCACCCCCCCTTAGTAAGGGGGGGCAGGGGGGGGGTTCTTGGGAGATTTGCGATATTCCCTGGCATCCAAATATTGTGCCGGTGGTAGCCATCCCCGATTTTGAACTGTCTACAGCCGAAGCCCGCAAAGTTTTGCCAGCAGATTACAGCAAGGCTGACGCGATTTTTAATGCGGCACACCTCGGTTTGCTAGTGCGGGCTTTGGAAACTGGCAATGAAAACTGGCTGCGCTGCGCCCTCAAAGACAAAATTCACCAACCTTACCGGCAATCTCTGATTCGGGGATATGAAGCGGTGCAACAAGCCGCCGTGAATGCAGGGGCCTATGGAATGGTAATTAGCGGTGCCGGCCCAACGCTTTTGGCTTTAACGGATGCTACTAATGCTGATGCGGTTGTGAGGGAAATGGCGGCTGCTTGGATGGAATTTGAGGTAAAGGCAGATGTAAGGGCGATCGGCCTCGATACTCAAGGCGCGCAAGTCTCCATTTAGTTATTCCACTCCTAGACACACAACATCTACATAACCGTGTTTTGTAGGGGCAACCCCCCGTGGTTGCCCCTCTTCCTCTCTCCTTCAAATCTATTGAATATCACCTCAAGTCTCTTTTCGATAACTTCTGCCCTTCTCTATACAAAATTTTACCTTTAAAAAAAAGCAGTCATTGTAGGGGCGGATTCAGCATCATCTCAGGCTCAAACCAACAATCGCAAAAACCCGCTCCACCAACGGTAAATACTGTTAATTAACTGTGACGCAGCGGAATCTCTATCTGAATTTTAGTGCCTTTACCCGGTTCGGAAAAACACTTGAACTCTCCTTTGTGCTGCTCTACAATTATCCGATAGCTGAGAGCAAGTCCCGATGAGATGGGTGGTTCCGCAGGTTTTGCTCCCAAAAATGGATCGGAAATTTGGGCTGTGATATCTTTGCTATGTGCGATGTCGTTATCCGCAATCTCAATCGAAATTCGCTGAGCATCGACTACCTGAGTGCTAATCAAAATCACAGGCTTAAATTTGATTGATTCCAACTCTGCCAACTCTTGAGCAGACTCTTCTAAAACATCGATCGCGTGATTGATGATATTCAGAAAAGCTTGATTGAGCAGACCTGCATAACACTCAATCTGTGGCAAATTGCCGAATTGTTTGATCACCTTGATGTCTCGCCTTCCCTCGCGAGCCGGCAAGCGGTGCTGCAACAACAACAGAGTATTTTCTAAACCGTCGGAAACATCGAATAACTGCCAGCCCGATCGATCGCTGCGGGAAAAATCCTGTAGCGACAAGATTATTTGGCGGATGCGATCGCTCCCGGTACGCATGGAACTCACAATTTTTAATAAATCGTCTAGTACGAATTCCACATCCATATCTTGTTGTTTTTGCATAATTTCCGCTCCGGGACTGACTAGCTCTTTTTGATACAATCGCAGGAGTTCAATTAAATCGGTAGCGTAGCTTTGGACGTGAGTTAGATTGCTGTAAATAAAAGTAATTGGGTTGTTAATTTCGTGGGCTATCCCAGACACCAATTCACCCAAACTAGACATTTTTTCTGTTTGTAGCATTCGATCGCGCGACAGTTGCAATTCTTGCTGGGTGAGAGCCAACTGCGCCCTCAACTCGCGCGATTTCTTAGAAGCGCCCACCCGCGCCAATAATTCCTGCTTAACTATCGGTTTAAACAGAAAATCGTCAAAGGGGGCATCCGATTCTTGAATTTCATCAAATTGCTCCGGTGTTGTCAGCAGAATAAAATAGGCTGTCGCCAATTCTCGTGAAGCGAAGCTATCCCGTAGGGAATCGGCTTTCACCAGCCGGCACACCTCCAAAAAGTTGATTTGAGGCGAAGTCCCGTCGCAAATTATCACATCCGGGGACAATTCCCTCGCCAATTCTAAACCCTCTTTGTCGTCGGGAGCGACTCTCACCTGATGTCCCTCTTGGCTGAGTAACTCTTGCACAACTTGAAAAGTCACAGTATCCGCGATGATCGCCAGAATCTTTGCCATACTTCTATCATCTCCACAAATTACTTTTTAGGATACAACCGCCAGAATTGCGCTGACCGATTTAAAATTCCAAAATAGTTCAATTCCATCTAAAAACTCCCCATCCCCGCTCCCTCAAAACCCAAAATAGCCCATACCATTTTAGATTTTATCTTTTCGAGTAAAAAATGGGTAATGACTTAGTGTATAATAATAGTTGGGAGCTTGCCTACAGTTGCATATTTTTTGGGGACGGGTATCACGAGAAGGTATAATTTTAGACGGGTAATGCAAAAATGCAAATTTTCTCCTTCGTAATTAATGTTACATCAGAGCTTGCGGTCGAAAGACTGCTGAGGGCGATCGCAGATACTTTCTCAAATTGCCCCAGGAAACAATAAAAAACTTTAAAATCAATTAATAGTATCGTTAAATTCACCTTCTCGGTCAGCGCCTGGGAATGCCAATTACCAACACCACCTCAACTTTGATTCAAGCCGAAACACTAGAACTATTAGAATGGCAGCGCCTGTGTCAGCACTTGGCTACCTTCGCGGCCACCAAACTCGGCGTCGCCGCCGCCCTCGACCTCGAAATCCCGCCCACTCAAGCTCAAACAGCAGAACTCCTCGCCCAAACTCAGGAAGCTTATCAGTTAGAGAGCCGCGCTGGCGGTGCTTTGAGTTTTGAAGGAATCCAAGACATCGGCACTTCGCTGCAACGAGCCGAACTGCAAGGTTTGCTCAGCGGCGAAGAATTGCTGGCAATTGCTACTACCCTCGCCGGAGCAAGGCAATTGCGCCGGATAATTGACTCTCAGGCAGATGTGCCGACGCTCAAAGAACTGGCAGCCCAATTGCGGACTTATCCCGAACTAGAGCAAGAAATCCATCGCTGTATAGACGATCGCGCTCAAGTAGCAGACAGAGCCACTCCTAAATTAGCAGGAATTAGAGTTCAAATGCGACAGTTGCGCGATCGCATTTATCAAATATTGCAGGGGATTTTGCAGCGCCAATCCAACGCCGTACAAGAACAGCTAATTACCCAAAGAAGCGGACGCTTTGTCATTCCCGTCAAAGCTCCCCAAAAAGATGCCATACCGGGCATCGTTCACGACTCCTCGGCCAGCGGCGCGACACTATACGTAGAACCCCACAATACAGTCAATCTTAACAACCAAATGCGGCAGTTGCTGCGGCAAGAACAAGCCGAAGAAGAAGCAGTCCGCCGCGCCCTCACGGAGCAAGTCGCAGCAGTAAAACCAGATTTAGACAGATTGGTGGTGGTAGTTACAACTTTAGATTTAGCGGCCGCTAAAGCGCGTTATAGTTTTTGGTTGCAAGCAAATCCGCCGAAATTTATCGAATTGGGAGAACCAGAATTAGCACCAAAAAATCCCGAAAAAGAAGATGAGGAAAAAGAAGATAAAGAAGATGAGGAAAACTCAGAAAACAGTCAATTATTAATTCGCAACCTGCGATCGCAAATTACCCTGCGCCAGTTGCGACATCCTTTATTAGTTTGGCAGCAACAGCACGAACAAGGCTTTCCAGTCGTGCCGGTCGATTTAACGATCGGGCCGCACATCCGCGTCGTCGCCATCACCGGCCCCAACACGGGCGGCAAAACTGTCACCCTCAAAACCTTGGGCTTGGCAGCTTTAATGGCAAAAGCCGGAATGTTTGTTGCCGCCCGCGAACCCGTAGAATTGCCTTGGTTCGACAATATTTTGGCTGATATTGGTGACGAACAATCTTTGCAGCAAAGTTTGTCTACTTTCTCCGGCCATATCCGCCGCATCAGCCGCATTTTAGAAGTTTTACATAATAAATCGCAGGCTGAAGGGGAAGAAAATTCAAAGCTTCCAATTACTAATTCCCAACAGCAAGACGAGGAAGTCACAGACACACAGAGCACTGTTTCTGCTCTCCCAATTCTCAAACCTAAATTACAAATTCCCCAACCCCAAATCCCAAATCCCAATTCCCAATTACCAATTCCCAAATCTTTAGTTTTGTTAGACGAAGTAGGAGCGGGGACAGACCCCTCAGAAGGCAGTGCATTGGCGATCGCCCTGTTGCAATATCTCGCCCAACATTCCCTATTAACAGTTGCAACTACCCACTTTGGCGAACTCAAAGCCCTCAAATATCAAGACTCCCGCTTTGAAAATGCCTCAGTAGAATTTGACGACAATTCCATGCAGCCAACCTATCGCTTGCTGTGGGGAATTCCCGGACGTTCCAACGCCCTCACCATTGCCAAAAGACTCGGTTTGCTACCAGAAATTGTCGATGAAGCTCAAACCTATGTCGGGGGAGCGTCTCAAGATGTCAATCAAGTGATTGCGGGACTCGAAGCACAGCGCCGGAAACAGGAAACCAAGGCCAGAGAAGCAACTCAACTGCTACACCAAACCGAAAAACTGCACAGAGAAGTTTCTCAAAAAGCAGCCGCTTTGCAAGAGCGGGAGCGAGAACTAAAAATAGCTCAGGAAGTGGCAGTAAATGAGGCGATAGGGTCGGCAAAATCAGAAATTGCTCAAATCATTCGGCGCTTGCAGTCGGGCAACCAGACGGCTCAAAATGCCCAACAAGCGACAGATACCTTAAATCAAATTTCCCAAAAACATCTGCCCTCCCGACAACAACCGGCTAAACCCAAACCGAGTTTTATGCCGAAAGTGGGCGATCGCATCCGCATTCCCAGCTTGGGCCAAACCGCCGAAGTCCTCAGCGGCCCCGATGCTAACGAAGAGTTGAGCGTTCGGTTTGGGATTATGAAAATGACTGTCAAACTAGGAGAAATTGAATCCCTCGACGGTCAAAAACCCGAAACTAAAGCTCAATTAGCCAAGGTTGCAGCCCAAGCACTCGCTACGGCTAAAGCTAAGCAAGCAGCGTCGGAACCTGCAAAACCCAATCCCGAAATTGCCATTCGCACTGCTAATAATTCGATCGACTTACGGGGTGCGAGAGTCTCAGACGCAGAAATCGAAATAGACAGAGCTCTCTCCAAAGCAGTCGAATACGGTGCGCTGTGGATAATTCACGGCAAAGGTACGGGACAGTTACGGCGTGGCGTTCACGAGTTCCTGGCTACTCATCCGCAGGTTTCCCGCTTTGAGCTCGCCAGTCAAAAAGAAGGGGGTGGAGGTGTGACGATCGCTTATTTACATTGATTTGTGGCATCCAGTGGCGTAGCATGGTTAGGGGTGAAAATCTAGGGGTTTTGCGGATAGTGATCGATCGAACTTGAAACCGCAACTTTTCACCCGCAACTCCGTCCTGCAGTTAGGATTGCCGGAATCAAAGCAACGAGCTATGGAGACAAATTAACAGATGTGCTGTTGCCCACAGGCCGCAAAGCTTTAATCACTGCATACTGTTTGATATCCTGCCTCAACCAGTCTTAATTTCCCGTGCTGAAGCCATGCGCTCGACCGTAAAGTCCTCCGCTCCCACAAACGAAACGGGCCCATCTCCCAACTGGGAAGAATTGACCCAAAAAGCACCAGAACCTACCCAGTTGGACAACATTAAAGCCCAACTGGATTTAGTGCTGTTAGCCCTAGAAGCACTGGCAGAAATTGGCTCAGAGGCGATGCTCAAGGTAGCAGCCGAACTGAATTTAGAGCCAATGGTAGCCGATCGGGTAGCTTTGTGGCGGCTGCGCCAATCTAACCCGCTGCGGAAAGGCCACGGAGGGCGCAAAAAACTAGATGTGGAGGAAGCTCGATCGCTCGTTTTGATAAGCTGTCATTTGGCAAAACAGCACCAAGCTTTAATCCGCCGCGCTGTTGCTTTGCTCGAACAAATGGCAGAGCAAAACCGCGAACCTCACACAATCGCTTTGCTGGGAGATTATATTGACAGGTTCAGCAACACTTATGGCTCGCGCATGGAAGATGCAGAAAATTTATCGGGCCGAGAACTGACTAATTTGGCCCTCAAACTCCTGATCGATTTGCTGTTTTACAGCAGTCCCGGCGGCCACCGCCGCCTCTGGCTGGCTCTTCTAGACCGCGCTAAGAATTAAACTAAGCATAATGGGAACGAGAATGACAAAGATCGGGAACAGGCAAGATGCCTGTTCCACCAAAAAATTTATTTGTTGTGGAACAGGCATCTTGCCTGTTGCTAAAAAAGCTTGTTGAGAATACTGCCAAATATCAGATAAAACATAGTTATTCCCTCTTCCTTCTTCCTTCCTGCTATGGTTCTCAAACGGTACACGCCCCCCACTTGCACGCTGGAAATTACAGCCAAAAGTTCGCCTCTATCTCGCTGGGCGGGCCAACCGGTGTTTAAATCTTTAAGTTTTGAGCTACGACTCGACGACCCCAGGCTGCCAGATACCCAACACGTTACTCTCAGGGGCGATCGAATTCAACTCGAAACCCTCCACGAAGCTGTTAGCAACTACGTCCAAAACTTGCTCGGCGAATCCCGCGATTGGGAAAGCAACCTCAACTCTCAAACCGATCATATCCCTGCAGGTTCAGACTCGCCAGAAGTCGCGCTTAATGCCGTTATATTCGATCGAGCAGTCAACACTTCCGAACTAGCAACTTCCAACCCCTACTCTCTCCCAACTTCCTACCTTCCGGTTCCCCCCCGCTTAGAGCCCCGCGGCTTGCTCGCCCACAACTTGTTTTTAGGCTCTTTGAGCGCCGCAGAATCCGGGCCAGTAGTTCCATTGAGCACCCTGCAACTGTTTGACTTGGCCACAGCGCTAGATGACTGCGCCGCCGAAGTGATGGCGCTTCCCAACCTCAACCGCGAGTCCCAACGGCCGCTGTCCTCACCCTGGCTCAAGGTGGCAGCAATGCTGGTCGCGATGGCGGGCCTGACGACAGGAACTATCAAAATGCTCGATCGATCCGCCACCTCCCCGCAAACCGCCACAGCCCCCGCCACAGCCCCCGCCAATCCACAATTGAGCACCGCTCCAGAAAACCCCCAGTTAGCGGCCGGCGTTTCCCCCAGTCCTGTTCCCGCCCTACCGACACCCCCAGCACCAACACCCGCAGCCACACCCGCTTTACCGCCCCTGCCGCCCCCGCCCATCAACACCGCCGCCTCTCCCAGCCCCAGCTTACCCCCCATCGCCCTCGCGCCAACTCCCCCCACCAACAAACCCAGCCCCATCCAGCAGCCACCCCTGCTATTTCCCGCCAACGGTAGCGCAGCCAGCGCCCCACAGAGCGCCCCAGCATTCCCTCAAGGGTCAACAATCACAATTCCCGCCCCCGAAGAACCGCCCCAGGGCCGCCCCCAAGCACCCGCACCAGTACCCTACCTGCTGCCCCCATTACCGCCCAGACTAGCTCCCGCCGTACCTCCCCCCCTGCCGCCCTCCCTGTCTGCTTCCCGATTTCCCGTTCCCCCGTCGCAACCCTTCCCCCGCCCCATCGAGCCGATTGTCCCCCCCGCCAGTACCGAACTCCCAGCCCTTGAGGACACTCAACCAACCGCGGAGTCCGACGACAACAACCAGGTGGCGGCCAGCAAAAAAAACCGCACTTTATTTGATACAATTCCTCAAGTTTCCGAAGCTAGAACTTACTTTGAGGAACGCTGGAAGCCTCCTGAAGGAATGGAACAAACTTTGGAATACAGCGTGCTGATCGATGAAAATGGGTCAGTTCAAAGTATTATGCCGATGGGAAAAGCAGCAGCAGATTATATCGAGAAAGCTAATATGCCCTTAGCTGGCGAGCCGTTTGTTTCTGCGGTTTCTAATGGAAAAAACCCGAAAATTCGAGTTGTTTTGAGACCAAACGGTCGAGTACAAACCTTTTTGGAAGAGAGCGATTAAACGCTCTCAAACACATTGTCGAGATGGGAAATTCCGGTTAATTGCTAATCTTAAACAAGTTCAAAAAAAATCAAATTTTAACTGTGCCAGCAGCAGCCAGCGTATTGACAGTTGCTCCAGTTTATGCTACCCATATCTCTTGACCCGTGCGGGCAGAGTCACCAGTAAAAAAATTTGCTGACACTCGTCAACCGATGTGCATTGCACACCCTACAAACTTCCTTTTTCCTTCTTCCTGACATCCGTTACATCCGTCGAGCGAATCCGTTGCCGAACTTCCTTCTATCCTTTACATCCGTTACATCCGTTACATCCGTTACAAAATCCGTTGCCGAACTTCCTTCTATCCTTTACATCCGTTACATCCGTTACATCCGTTACAAAATCCGTTGCCGAACT